>SLAN01000065.1 GCA_007126865.1 Spirochaetales bacterium
CTATTACTGACGGAGAGAGTGGGATTCGAACCCACGGAGCCCGGAGGGCTCAACGGTTTTCAAGACCGCCTCATTCGACCACTCTGACATCTCTCCGGGGTGTCGTCTCCAAGTAAGCTCCAACTATAGCGACGGCATTTCCATTTGTCAACGCGGCACGAGCGGTGCGCGCGAGCGGTGCCTCTCACTCCAACGGAGGGCGACCGAAGCGCTCCAGGAAGTGCGTGACGGCTTCGATGTCCGAGGCGTGAATTGCCGCCGACCGAGTTGCGATGTAGTCGGCGTCGAACCGCGTACCTGAGTAGAGCAGCCATTGTGCCTTGCTGTACTTCAGCCGACTTCGCAAATCCAGATCCCTCCGTCCGGTAATACGCGCTCGATCTCTGAGTGTCGCTCCGATATCACGATACGCCTGATATGCGACAACGTACGCGTCCATGAGGTGCTCACGAGCACGTTCTCCGAGCGTTGCATTCTGCATGAGTGATTCGGGAATCCGGAGTGATGTGCCGATCTGCAGGTGGTCCGGATCATCGATCGAATCGGAGTTCCACTCGTAGAGATCGGGCCACAGATGTCTGCTTCCCCAATAGTTCTCGGAGAGATCCCACAGAGTATCGCTGCTTTCCACGGAATGGGTTGCGATTACCCCTCGATCGGCCGGGTCAACGTCGTCGAGTTCCGCTACCGTTTCTTCCGGATCCACTTCGATCGGCGCGGCAGGTTCGTCGATTTCGGTCGCGGGCTCCTGTTCCGGCTCCAATTCGGTTACGAGCGTCGGAAGATAGACGAATATGGCCAGAAGCACTGCAGCGAGGAGTACGATCTCGAATACAATCAGTTTGACTGCCCGAGCTACGGGCGAAATGTTCAGCGGACCATCACTCACTAATTCGCAATCCTCCAGCCCTTACTAGTATCGAGCACTTCGAGCGGTTCATGAAGTGCACTCGTATGTACGTATGATACACTCGCGGTCGATATGAGACCAACACGTATCCGTCGTGTCGGATGCGGGCATATATGGAAGCCGGCGAATGCGTGAGTTGCTTCAATCTTCGCTTGACTCCGACACGATTCTCGCCGCACAGAGGCTGATCGGGCATCTTCTGGTCCGGGTCGACGGCCTCGGACGACGACGCAGCGGGCGCATAGTGGAGACCGAAGCGTACACTCAGTCCGACCCGAGCTCCCACAGCTATCGTGGGCCGAGTGCCCGCAATGCGCCGATGTTCGAGGCTCCGGGTGTTGCGTACGTTTACCTCATTTACGGGGTTCACCACTGTCTCAACGTCGCGACCGCTCCCAGGGGAACCGGCGAGGCGGTACTGATCCGCGCGCTTGAGCCGGTCGAGGGAATCGACGCGATGAAAGAGACGAGATCGGTTGCGGATACTGCGGCTCTGTGCAGCGGCCCCGGTAAGCTCTGCCAAGCGCTCGAAATCGATCGCTCGTTCAACGGCACCTATCTGCTCGACCCGACCTCCGAGCTTCGGATCGAGCCCGGGTCGTATCGCCCTCCCGTACAGCTGGAAAGTACGGTTCGAATCGGGTTGAGCATACCGCAGAGTGAGCGTTTGCGTTTCGTGGAACAGGGCAGCAGGTTTCAATCGCGAGGTCGGGTCTCACGATCGGCGGTCACTCCGGCGGGTCGTCGCCGGTGAGCCGTCGATAGAGAGCCTCGAGATCGTCGACCGAATAGTATGCGATCTCGAGGCGGCCACGCTCATTGGATCCGTGAATTGAGACTTTGGTACCCAGTTTCTCAATCAGCCGGTCTTCGAGCTCCCTCATCTCCGCGGTCTTTGCCGAACCGCCGGCACTACCCGTCCCGCGGTCGCCGGTCGCAGTCTCATGCTTCTTCCTGCGCTCGGGGCGTTGCTCGATTTCCCGGGCACGCTGCTCGGCGACCCGCACCGAGAGTCCACCATCGATGATCTCCTGCAACAGTTCGGTAGTACGATCGGGATCGGTGAGGCTGAGCAGGGCTCGGGCATGTCCCGAGCTCACCCGTCCGTCGGCAACCGCCCGCCGGGCCTCATCGGGCAGCTTCAACAGGCGCAACGCGTTGGCCACCGTCGAGCGATTCTTCCCGACTCGCCGCGCCAACTCATCCTGCCCGATCCGCGCGGATTCCATAATGTCGCGGTACGCAGTGGCCTCATCGATGGGTGAGAGATTTTCCCGCTGAATATTTTCAACGAGTGCGATCTCTCGTTTCTCGGCGTCACTGAACTCCGTCAGGATTGCCGGAATCTCGGCGAGTCCCGCTTTCTCGGCTGCACGCAACCGCCGCTCTCCGGCGATGATCGTGTAATTGCCGTCACCGTCGGCCTCGGCGAGAATCGGCTGGATAACTCCCCGGGAGCGGATCGAATCGGCGAGCTCCTCGAGGGCTTCTTCGGCGATCGAACTGCGCGGTTGATACGGGTTCGGTTTCAGCTTCTCAAGCGGTATCTTGTGAACGCCCGGCTGGACCGGAGCGGTGGAAGCCGTCGGCTCATCGATTTCCTGAGCGCTCATGAGTGCGTCGATTCCTCGGCCGAGTCCTCGCTTAGCCACGTTCAAGTACCTCCGATGCCAGCTCCCGATAACTCTTCGCTCCCAAACAGCTCGGATCGTACCGGTTGATGGGCATCGAGTAGCTCGGTGCTTCGCTCAATCTTACATTCCTGGGAATGATAGTACGGAACACAATTCGACCGAAATGTCCGACAACCTCCTCGACAACCTCATGGGCGAGGCGTGTGCGGGAGTCGTACATCGTGAACACGATCCCCCCGATCTTCAATTCACTGTTGAGACGGCCCTGCACACTGCGGATTGTCTGCTGCAATTGAGCCAGTCCTTCAAGGGCGAAGTACTCACACTGTAACGGTATGAAGACCTCTTCGGCGGCAACGAGCCCGTTCAGCGTAAGAATGCCGAGACTCGGCGGGCTGTCAATAAGGATGAAGTCGTATCGACCTCGGAGGGGTTGGATCGCATCTTTCAGAAAGAACTCACGGCGACTCTCTTCGACAAGCTCGATTCCCGCTCCGGCGAGATCGGGGCTGGACGGCACAACCCAAAGGTTCTCCGAGTCCGTCCTCTGCACAACATCGTCGGCGCCGGCGTTACGGCTGATCAATTCGTAGACACCCGGTTTCGAACGGTCGCCACCGACGCTGCTTGAAAGATTTCCCTGCGGATCGAAATCAACCAGAAGTACCTGCTTTCCCGATTCAGCGAGATAGGCGCCCAGATTAACCGCGGTCGTGGTCTTGCCGACACCGCCCTTCTGGTTCGCAAAGACTATTGTGTGCGTCATAAATCGTCAGCGATTATAGAACAAGAACTAGCGGCGGACCAGCGCCCTCGTACGCAGTCGGCTCAACTGACTCAACAGAACCCCGCATATTACTACGGCCATTCCTGTCACCGTACCGACGTGCACCCGCTCACCGAGCACGAGAACGCTGAAGAGTGCAGCGAACACCGGAACGAGGTTAGTTGTTACGTTGGCCCGCGTCGCGCCGAGAATACGAATTCCACGACTGAGAAACACGAAACTCACCGTGGATGGGAATACGCCGAGGAACACGATCGCACCGATAAGCGGATACAGTGAGTGGTCGTCGGGACCGGCGAAGAACAGCGAACCGATTGTCGGCAAACCCGGCAGATCGACAAGGACGAACAGTGGCGTGAGAAGGAGCAGCCCGATTACGTTCTGCCAGGTGACAACGGTAATCGCCGAGTACTTGTCGGGGAGTTTGCGCAGAGCGACGGAGTACCCCACCGCGGCGATCACTGCACCGGAAACGAGCAGTACGCCGATCGGCTGCGACTGACCTGACTCTGCATCCGACAGCACGAGAATGAGCACGCCGAGAAAACTCAGGATTGCACCCACAACGGTTGCTGTCCCGATGCGCTCACGAATCAGGAAATGCGCGAAAACCGGGGTGGCAACGGGAATCGTCCCGACGACTATTGCGGCCGCCGCCGGAGATGCGTACAGCAGACCGGTATTCTCGGCGAGAAAGTAGAGAAACGGCTGGAAGAACGCTATCATTAGAAAGTGTCGGCGGTCGCTACGATCCGGACGTTGAAGGGAGCCGACAATTCGAACTACGACCGGAACGCGGGAGAACAGAAAGAGTATCGCAGTGGATACGATCAGCCGAAAGACTATCAACGTGATCGGCGGAAGCGTCTGCAACGCGAGCGCACTGAAGACGAAACTCAGTCCGAAAAAGAGCATAGCGAGAACGAGCTGCGAGTAGACTGTGAGAAGTCGCGAGTCGATCATAGGGAGACGAATCCTCATGCCATGAATGGCACGATCGATTCAAGCACCGATCGCACGATTTGCGAAGTTGCACTCAAATCGCTACACTTCATGCAGAGGTACGCCATGGAAGGCATGAACGCAGAGTCGACCTCGCGGGCGCGCGGGCTTTCGCATGCTGAGCTCGCCCGATTTCCGAAGGTCGAGTTGCATCGACATCTTGAAGGCACGTTCGAACTCAATTCCCTCTTTGCAATGTCTCAGCGCAATGGGCTGGATTTGCCGTCCACGTTTGAGGATTTCAAGCGTGAGGTGCAGTTCCCGAAGGATTCAGAGCCCGATTTTCTTACCTTTCTCAGCAAGTTCAGAAACAACTGGTACCGCAGCCTCGACGATGTTCGAGAGATCACCTACGAGTCCATCAAGAGTTTCGCGGCTGACGGCCTCCATTACATCGAGGTGCGTTTCTCTCCGGAGCATTTCGCCATACACAACAACTTCGATCGCCGAGAGATCACTCGACTCGTGATCGACGCCGGCAATGAAGGTGCGCGTGAGGCAGGTGTGCAGCTCCGGTATTTGATCACTTTCAACCGCAGCAAACAGACCGAAGAGGAAATGCTCGCTCTCTACCGCGAGCTGCGCGATCTCGATATCCCCGAGATCGTCGGAATCGATCTCGCCGGCGACGAGATCAACTATCCTCCCGAACTCTTTCAACGATTCTTCAAAATGGTGAGAGACGACGGGCGATTTGGCACAACGATTCACGCCGGGGAGGTAACTCACGCCCAGCAAGTATGGGAGGCGCTGACCCTTCTCGGGGCCGACCGAATCGGTCACGGAACCTCCGCGATCGAAGATGAGAAGCTACAGGAGCGCCTGGCAAGTACCGGCGTGGCGCTCGAACAGTGCATTACCTCCAACCGTCAGACCGGGTCGTGGACCGACGAAAAGCACCATCCGTTCGGAGTGCTCTATCGCCGCGGGGTAAATGTGACCTTGAACTCAGATGATCCGACGATTCAGGACTCGGACTTGACCGACGACTACGAAAAGGCCGTCCGCTATTTCGGTCTGACCGTTGACAATCTGGTGGACATCAACGAACGAACAATCGATTCGACATTCCTCTCCGACGAGGAGAAACGGCGCCTGAAGAGCACCTACGCGAAAGCTGTCGAGAATTTCAAGCAACGCAACTAAACGCAACTACGAGTTTGTCGGACTTCACGTCGGTATTGAATATCGGACGTATACACCGACATCGCAATGCACACCGCTCGGCGAGAATATGCGCCAGGTCCTTCCGATATTCAATTCAGCCCGTATGTCCAGCGAGCTCCTAACGGCGGAGCGAAATCGCCCCTCCCGATAGTTCGAGCAGGTCGGCGTCGAGCTCTTCGACGAGGATGCGTTCCACCGATAATCGGATCTGGACCTGCTCGCCGAAATCCTCTCCGACGAGATCTACACCTTCCTGCGTACACCGTTTTCTGACACTGTCGTACAGCTCATACGGTAGTGAGAGGTGAAAGGTGGTTCGTTCCACGCAGCGTCGCACGTTTGCCTCGGCGATAGCTCGACGGGCCGAATCGCCGTAGGCGCGGACTAATCCGCCGGTACCGAGCTTCGTCCCCCCGAAGTACCGAACCACTGTTATGAGCGTATTCGTCAGATGAGCGTACCCGATCGCATCGAGAACCGGCCGCCCCGCGGTCCCATGTGGCTCTCCGTCATCGCTGCACCCTTCATCGTTGGGACTCGGCACTCCCACAGCGTATGCATATACCACGTGTGTCGCCGCAGGGTGCTCATTGCGACGCTCAGCGATTCGTTCTTTCAGCAGACTGCCATCGGTAAACGGTTCAACACGCCCGATGAACCGCGAGCCGCGATCGTATAACTCCGAGGCGACCACTCCGGTCGGCTCGGTGTAATAAACCCGATCTCGCGACACGTTGTCGGACTCCACTTCGCCACCAGAATGTTTCACGTGAAACATCCGATCTATTCGGCCTCGTCTTTAGCCACCCTGTCGGCTGCGACTACGAAATCAGGGCGCTCGATATTCACGATCCGCACCCCCGTCGCCTGTCTCCCGTATACGGGAACGGTATCGAGTCGAAGCTTGATCGTATTCCCCTGGCTCGTAATCACCATTACGTCATCGTCCGGCTCGCCGCCGATCACACCGACAATCTCTCCACTCTTCTCCGATACGGTTAAAACCTTCTGACCCCGAGTCCCACGTCCGTGGGGAGAAAACTGGTCGAAATCGACGCGTTTTCCGTAGCCGAACTCCGTTACCACCACCAGTTGCCGGCCCTCACTCACGGTGACCGCACCTGCGAGCTCGTCGTCATTCTGCAGGCGCACTCCTTGCACCCCTCGCGTCGCCCGCCCCATCGCACGCACCTCATCCTCATTGAATCGCAGTGCGTATCCTCGGCGGGTTGTCAGTATAAGGTGGCCCGATCCGGTCGTCAGCATCGCCTGCACCAGCTTGTCACCCTCGTCCAGTCGGATGGCGACGATGCCACGGGTACGTGCGTTGGCGAAATCACTTGTACGAACCTTCTTCACCACCCCACGGGAGGTCGCCATGAAAACGAAGCTCTCATCGTCGAACTCCTTGAGGCTTACGACCGTCGCAATCTCCTCGTTAGCCGAAATAGCAATCAGCCCCTTAATGTGAGTCCCTCGCGAAGCCCGCGTTGCCTCCGGAATCTCGTGGACCTTCATCCAGTACGCCTTACCTTCGCTTGTAACGAACATGATGTAATCGTGAGTGCTCGCAATAAACAGGTGCTTGATGAAGTCGTCGGTCCGAAGCCTGGTCGACATCGAACCCTTTCCTCCACGTCCCTGGAGTCGATACGCGCTGACCGGCACACGCTTGATATAGCCGTCGTTGCTCATGACAACGACCATGTCTTCCTTCTGGATCAGGTCCTCGATATTGATTTGCTCGATTTCGTCCGGAACAATATCGGTTCGCCTTTCATCACCGTGTTTCTCGGCAATCTCCACCGTCTCGCTTCGCACAACACCGAGGATCTTCTCCTCGCTCGCAAGCAGCTCCTTGAGATACGCAATCAGAGCGCGCACTTCCTCGAGCTCTTCGACGATCTTCCGCGTCTCCAGGCTGGTCAGTTTCTGCAGCCGCATGTCGAGAATCGCCTGTGCCTGTGCTTCGGAGAGCTCGAAGCTCTCCATGAGTCCGCTTCGCGCGACCTCGACATTCTCGCTCTCGCGAATGAGTCGAATGACTTCGTCGATATTATCGAGTGCGATCTTCAAGCCGATGAGGATGTGTTCGCGCTCCTCGGCTTTCCGCAGATCGTACCTGGTGCGGCGAATGACCACATCCTTGCGATGGTCGATGAAGCACTGAATCAGCTCCTTGAGATTGAGCAGCTTCGGTTTTCCGTCGACAAGCGCCAGGGAGTTCACGTTGAAGTTCGTCTGTAGCTGCGTATTCTGAAAGAGATGGTTGAGCACAATCTTCGGGCTCGCTCCCTTCTTGAGCTCAATCACCACCCGCATCCCGTTGCGGTCGCTCTCATCGCGCAGATCCGAGATGCCCTCGATCTTCCTGTCCTGGACGAGCTCGGCGATGCGCATGACCATCGAAGCCTTGTTCACCATGTAGGGGATCTCGTGAACGATGATCACGTCCTTGCCGGTTTTCGTCGTCTCGATGGTGAACCGAGCCCGCACCGGAATACGCCCCTTACCTGTGCGGAAGGCATCACGGATTCCTCGCCGACCATAGATAATGCCACCGGTCGGAAAGTCCGGCCCCTGAATGTACTGCATGAGCTCGTCGACATCCGCCTGCGGATTATCGATAAGGTGACAGATCGCATCTCCGATCTCCCGCAGGTTGTGCGGCGCCATGTTCGTAGCCATTCCGACGGCGATACCGTTGGCTCCGTTGGCCAGCAGATACGGAAAGGCGGCCGGAAGCACCACCGGCTCCTGCAGCGAGTCGTCGTAGTTCGTGGTGAAGTCGACGGTCTCTTTCTTGATGTCCCGGGTCATTTCCTCGGCGATCTGGTCGAGTTTCGCCTCGGTATAGCGCATTGCAGCGGGTGAGTCACCGTCGACCGAGCCGAAGTTCCCCTGTCCGCGAATAATCGGGTAGCGCATGCTGAATGTCTGCGCCATTCGGACAAGCGCGTCGTACACCGACTGATCGCCGTGCGGATGGTATTTACCGAGAACGTCACCAACAATACGCGCACATTTACGACTCGGGCGATCGTACCGAAGCCCCATCTCATCCATGGAATAAAGCACACGCCGATGAACCGGCTTGAGCCCGTCGCGCACGTCCGGCAACGCCCGCGAGACGATTACGCTGAGCGCATAGTTGAGAAAACTATCTTTTACCTCGTCCTCTATAGCTACAGGTATAACGTTTCCGCGGTTGTCCGCCATGGTAGAGTATCTCCTTTGGGGTGTGTGTACGCCGGAGTCCCGGTCTATACGTCCAGGTTCGTCACCCGCAGTGCGTTCTCTTCGATGAAGTCACGGCGCGGGGCAACATGCTCACCCATGAGCGTGGTGAAGATGCCCTCGGCCTCGACGGCATCTTCCATCTCAATCTGGATGATATTGCGGGTTTCCGGGTTCATCGTGGTTTCCCACAGCTGCTCGGCGTTCATCTCTCCCAGACCCTTATAGCGCTGCCACACGATTTTTCGGTCCTCGTGTCCCTCGCGCATTTCCTCGAGCATGCGATCGCGTTCGTGGTCGTTGTACGCGTACTCGACTCGCTTTCCGTACTGCAGTTTGTAGAGCGGCGGCATAGCTATGTAACAGTGACCGTTTTCTATGAGCTCCCGCATGTACCGGTAGAAAAAGGTCAGAAGCAGCGTACGTATATGGGATCCGTCTACGTCAGCGTCCGCCATGATGATGACCTTATGGTAGCGCAGCTTTGAAAGGTCGAAGTCGGGACCGGCTTGAGCACCGAGCGCCTGGATAATCGGCTGAAGCTTGTCATTGCTCAATACCTTGTCGATGCGCGTCTTTTCGACGTTCAACATCTTTCCCCAGAGCGGCAGAATCGCCTGAAACTCCCGGTCACGACCGGCCTTAGCGCTGCCGCCGGCCGAATCACCCTCGACGATATAGATCTCACACTTACTCGGATCGCGCTCGCTGCAGTCTGCAAGCTTACCGGGCAATCCGCCGGAATCGAGAAAGCTCTTGCGCCGCGTCAGATCGCGAGCCCGGCGTGCAGCTTGCCGTGCCTTTGCCGCGACAATAGTCTTCTCCAGTATGCTCGATACCACCTTCGGATGCTGGTCGAAAAAGAAGGTAAGATACTCGTTAACGAAGCTCTCGACGATTCCTTTCACTTCGCTGTTACCCAGCTTCCCCTTCGTCTGACCCTCGAACTGCGGATCGGGCACTTTCACCGACACGATCGCCGTGAGCCCCTCCCGGACATCCTCTCCGGAGAAGTTCTCGTCCGTCTTCTTGGCCAGTTTCGGGTTGCGCCGAAGAAACTCGTTGAGCGTTCGGGTTAACGCACTTTTAAAACCGATGAGATGCGTACCACCGTCGCGCGTGTTGATGTTGTTAACGAAGCTGAAGAGTGTCTCGTCGTAACGATCGTTGTACTCTATCGCAATCTCGATTTCCACACCGTCACGCTTGCCTTCCAGATACACCGGCGGCTTATGAATGACCGTCTTATTCTTGTTGAGATAGGAGACGAACTCGGCAACTCCGCCGTCGAATCGAAAGTCGTGGCTCTTCTCGGTCGGTGTCCGGCGGTCGGTAATCGTAATCCGAATTCCTTTGTTGAGGAATGCGAGCTCACGCAGCCGTTTCGACAGCGTATCGAAGCTGAACTCGGTTACTTCAAAGATCGTCTCGTCGGGTATGAACTCCGTTTCGGTACCCGTGACCGTCGTTTCTCCGAGCTCGACGATCGATTCCTTCGGGATACCGCGCTGGTACTCCTGACTGTAGCAGCGTCCGTCGCGATGTACCGTAACCCGGCACAGCTGACTCAACGCATTGACGACCGAGACACCGACACCGTGTAACCCGCCGGACACTTTGTACGACTCCTTGTCGAACTTCCCTCCGGCGTGAAGCTGAGTCATAACCAGCTCGAGTGCACTGATGCCTTCGCCGGTATGCATGTCGATCGGAATGCCGCGTCCGTCATCGCGAACCCGAACCAGATTGCCCCGCTCGAGCTCAACATGAATCTCGCTGCAATGTCCTGCAAGCGCTTCATCGATCGAGTTATCAACAACTTCATATACGAGATGATGGAGGCCGTCGGTTCCGGTGGAGCCGATATACATGCCCGGACGTTTCCGGACAGCCTCGAGTCCTTTCAAAATCTGAATGTTCTGGGCTGAATACGCTTGTTGCATAGGTTACTCAATGTACGGATTTCGCGACAGTGCCATTATAGAAACTTTCCGCTTCGTGGTAAAGCTACCCCCGACTCACACGTGCATGCAGACCTCGGTGCGACTTGAATGAGCAGCGCCTATCAAATACACTCCTCTCTCGGTCATGGAGTAGGTAGCTATGGAAGGTGACACGCTCGGCTATTCACTGTTCTGGGATGAAGCAATCAATCAGCTTCGGTCGGAAATCTCGGAGCAGGAGTTCTCTATGTGGTTCTCCGGAATGAGCTATGTCGGCTGTAACGAGGAGGCCATTACCGTTTCCGTACCGAGCTACTTCTACCGGGACCAGGTGAAGCAGCGCTACCTCACCCGAATCGAAGAGAAGTTACAGGAGCTCTCCGGCCGGAACTTCTCACTCGACTTCGAGATCCGACCTGCCAGGCAAAGCGAAAAACCGGTTCCCACACAGCCGACCACTCAACCGAAACAGAATGCGAAACGGGGAAAGCCCCACCCCGAGCTGCGACCCGAGTATACTTTTGAAAATTTCGTTATTGGAGAAAATAATAGTTTTGCGGCTAATGCAGCCATGGCGATCGCGAGAAATCCCGGAACCGGTTACAATCCGTGCCTCGTCTACGGCGGTGTCGGACTTGGAAAAACACATCTGGTCCAGAGTATCGGCAACTCGGTACATCACGAGTTTCGTGACCTGAAGGTCGTCTACGTTACCGCGGAAAACTTCACGAACGAGTTCATTCGAAGTATCCGCGAGAAGAAGATGCACCAGTTCAAGAACAAGTATCGTTACGCCGACGTGTTGCTCATCGACGATATCCACTTTCTGCAGAAGAAGACCGAAACCCAGGAAGAGCTCTTCCATACATTCAATGCGCTCTACGACGCGAACAAACAGATGGTATTCACCTGCGACAGACCGGTGAGCGAACTGCGCGAGCTTGCCGACCGGCTCCGCAGTCGCTTCGAGCGCGGACTGAACGTCGATCTGCAACCGCCGAGCTACGAAACGCGATTTGCCATTCTGAAGAAGAAGATGGAGGCCGCCGGCGTTCAAATTCCCGAAGAGGTAATCAGTCTTATCTCGGCAAATGTCACGACGAACGTTCGCGACCTCGAAAGCGCGTTGACAAAGCTTATAGCCTATGCCGAGCTCGTCAACAAGAACATCACCCTGGATATAGCAAAGCAGCAGCTCAAGGACGTGTTCTCCAATCCGAAGCAGAGCAATATCAGCATCGATCTGATTCAACGACAGGTGGCAGAGTACTTTGGACTGTCAACGAACGATTTGAAGGGAAAGAAGCGCACACAGGTCATAACGTTTCCCCGCCAGCTGGCGATGTACATAACTCGCGAAATCACCGAGTACTCAACCACGGAAGTCGGCCTCGAGTTCGGCGGGCGGGACCACACAACGGTAATGCATGCCTGTCAACGTATCGAGAGCAGAATGCGTACGGATGCAACTCTCGAACCGACCATTCAGAACATAATCCGAACCATCAAAGAGAAGTCTGCACGGTAGGAGCTTGTCGGACTTCACTTCGGAATTGAATACTGGGCGCATACCCTTGCGCGAACATGCATTTTTAAGGGCGGGAGTATGCAATAGGTCGTGCCAATATTCAATTCTGCCCACCTGTCCGACAAGCTCCTGGCTTGTCGGAAAAACTCCGGGATACCACATACGCCGGACGTGAATCGATTGGGCATATCGTGTGAATAATCGGCTTCCGCCGGCCCGAAGAATCGAGTGTCAGTGGACAGTGTGGAACACCTCTGCATATTACGCCGTAGTTGTTCATGACGCAGGCATCGACTGTCACAGGAATTACGGCGGTTATCCACACTATACATGCGCCTACTATCAATACTTCTCTTTTATCTATTTATAAAGGGATGAAGAAGATATCAGGCAAGCCAACGGTCCGAACGGTAATGCTCTATACAGACCCCTCCATCCCTTTCCGATTACCCATCGACTGATGCGTGATGCACTACCGAAAGAATCGGTTAACAGTGTCTGCCGTTTCTCATCTGCGCACCCACCGCCGGCGATCGAATCCACCACAAGCGAAATGTCCGAGCACAGATGATCGAAGTCGACGGTCGACATGGCGGGGACCCGATAGGCAGCATCACCGACGATAAACGCTCTTCCTACTCTCAGAGAATCGGCACGAGCCGACTGTACTCTTACGAGATCGGCACCATCGAGTCCGGCTTCTTTACCGAACCACCCGGTTCTGAAACGAACTTCCTGGTCCAGGGTATCGGTTTCCGAGCCAAGACGTTTCGCATATCGTGCCGACATTCTCTGCTCAGGTATACCGATTCGGTCGTTGATCTGTACGAACCACTGTGCCAGATCATTGCCCACGGGAAGGAGGATCGCCGTGCCGTTTCGGTGGGTGTAGATTTCGCATTCGGATTCTCCGGGTGTTGCAAACGAACTGGAGACGAGAAACGCCTCATGGTACCGCTTTGTACGAAACGGAACCGATAGCGCCGAACGCAGCCTGCTCGCCGCGCCGTCGGCCACTATTACATAGCGTGCGGTAATCTGATCGTACCGGGCACCTCTGATTCTCAGTAATCCATCGGCCGGAGAAATAGCGATTACCTCCGTTCGAAGCATAGGCTCCACCGAGCGATTCCTGAGTACCGCGTGGACGAGTGCACGGCAGTACCGTGTGCTCTCGAAGCTGTAGAATGGTGTCAGTAGTTTCGTTCCGAAATCGAGTTTTCGGGTCAGGCGATCGTTGCGATAGAACGAGACCGACGAGATACGTCTTGCATATCCCGTTAACGCGTCGTTGAGTTCGAGATCGAGGGCAATAACGATCTGCCGCGCCGGATCATGCACGATTCGAGCACTTCTTTCGCCGGTGTTACAGAGTCGATCTCCTCGCTCGACGACGATAACGCGTGCGCCACGATCGGCACATAGTAGTGCCGTGAGTAATCCGGCCGGTCCACCTCCGACGACTGCGACATCACATCTATACACAGCAATGGTAGAATACTAATGCAGCTCGAGATTGGGGAGTCGCGCTTGCGAAAAAGCGATGCCCGCGGTATTTTGGCGCATCACCGGAAGGAGCCGACTAGTATGATGAAGTTTACATGCGAGCGTGATGTGCTCATCAAGGAGATATCGGTCGCTCAAGAGATCATCTCGTCACGTAACGTTCTCAGCATTCTCAGCAACGTAATGCTTGAGGCTGCCGAGAATACTCTGCGAATCAGAGCAACCGACCTGAAAGTCGGCTTCGAAACCCGTATACCGGTCGAAGTAGCGCAGGAAGGCTCGAGTACCGTCTTCTGCGACAAGCTCCTCGGGATCCTGCGCTCACTTCCCGAGGGTGAAGTCGAGTTTGAAACGAGCGAAAACGACGTATTCAGTATACGTCCGGTATTTCGCAAGATCGATTTCCAGCTCAAGAGTATCTCCAGCGAGAAGTTTCCGGAGATTCAGCAGGCTCAGAGCGATTCGTTCTTCGAGTTTCCGCAGGCTGCGATTATCGAAATGATTCGCCAGACAGCCTTCGCGGTCAGCGATGACGAGACCCGCTACTTCATGAACGGGGTCTACATGGAGAATGTCGACGGCCACCTTGTTATGGTAGCAACCGACGGCCGCCGGCTCAGCTATATTCGCAGCGAAGACGAAAGCGAGCTTCCCGACTTCCCCGGCGTAATCGTACCTCCGAAAGTACTGGGACTCGTACGGAAACTCGCCAGCGGTGAAGGAACGGTCCGGATCTCGATCACGCCGAAGGCGGTGTTTTTCCACTTCGATAATCAGAAGCTCAGCTCGA
>SLAN01000096.1 GCA_007126865.1 Spirochaetales bacterium
AATGTCATGTCAACACAACTGTTTGACGGTGAAAAAGCAGTTATTGAATCACCAATGGGTAAATTTGAATTCTCCGAAGGCGATGAAGAGTTTGAAACAATGAAGCTTCAAGCTATTTTGAACATGGAGATGAACTACCAGGATTACGGTATCGAAAAAGCATTGGAAGGAATTGAAAATGTTGATGGAAAAGATGCATATAAAGTGGAAGTAACCTCTCCCGAAGGTGTTAAAACTCATGAATACTATGATGTGGAGACCGGCTTAAAAGTTAAGACCGAATCGCCTGAAGGTGATGCAAAGATAATGGATTACAAGATTCACCTCCAGGCCTTCTGAAGTTTCTTGGCGGGATTGCAAATGTACCCCTGCATTGTGGATCAGCACATCAATCGGTTTTTCAAGGGCCAAAAGATACTGCCCTACTCGCTGTATATCTGCCAAAAGGGCCAGATCCGCAATGACATATTCTGCCGGGGTACCAAATTCTTCGGCTATTTCCCTGCGGACCCGCTCTGATTTCTGCGGGTTTCTATTGACCATGATGAGATGGGCGCCCATAGCAGCATATTTGCGGGCAGTATAATACCCGATACCTGCGGTGGCCCCGGTTATGACAACAAGTTTATCCCGGAAAGGTTCTTTGTGCCGTCTGGGATGCTGTTTCATATTTTTAATCATTGCAAAGACATTTGACCACTTGTATTGAGGCCAATATTTTCTTATTTCTGAATTCATTATATTACTCCTTTGTGCACTTATTCCAGCCAGTGATATAGGTACTATACAGAGCATAAGTGATATTTAATATTGAACATACCCCTTGCTTTCTATTGTAATATATTTGATTATATGGTTCAATATGTATTATGAAGACAAAATCTACTGTTGAGACAAAATCAATTGTTAAAACAAAATATGTTCTCTTTGGCTTTTTGGCTATCATGGCAGGAATGATAGGCTTTGCCATAGTTTTTCAGGAAACCTTTATTTCTTTTCTGAAACACCCGGCCATCTACAGGCACGCCCGCTTTTTGCACATTGCGGCGGTTACCCTGTTCTTTGCCAATGCAGTGGTAGGTATATTATGGGAACGGCAAAGCCTTGCCTCCGGCAGTAAAGAGGTAATCCTGCATACCTATAACACCGTAGCTTTTTTGGACTCCCGTTTTTCATCTCCCCTTATTATCCTTTCGGTACTGGGAGGTCTTTCTCTAAGTTTTAATATAGGAGAGCTGTGGCAGATTGGCTGGCTTTCAGTAAGCTTTCTTCTCTTTTTGTTTTCCGGGATCCTCTGGATAGTTAGTGACATTCCAACCCAGTACAAGATAAAACAGCTTACATCCAACCTTAACCCAGGAGATCAGACACTTCCAGGTGAACTGATCCGCCTTCTTAAGTTGCGTTGGTGGATCAGCATAGCTGGCGTTATTTCCTTGGTAATTATCTTTATGTTGATGGTGTACAAACCGGAAATCACGGCGGTAGCAGACTGGCTCCGATAACTCAAACGACTAAGAACTGTCTGGGCTTTCCGCGGTAAACGGACACTCTGCGATTTGGTCTACTCCTTACATAAAATATTTGCTCTAAATTTGATGCCTCCCCCTCTTGGCCCTAAGCCGCCGAGGCTTCTGTCATGGCATCGACAGCCCGATACCTTGGGATCGAAAAAGCTGTAAAGGGTCTCAGGCTGTCAGAGATGAACTCTCTTCGCTCATCTCTGACAGCCGCCGGTATTTTTTTATGTGCTTTCCTCTCAGTGAAAAATTTCCTGAATTCAGAACGGGTCATATAACCTAGAGCATGGTGCCGTCTCTCCCAGCTGCAGAGTAATTCAATGTATTAGACTATATCCTGGCGTGCTTCTTCACAGGTTGTATATTTCTTGTGCAAGAAAAGAGCATTTCACATTAGAATGTGCAAAAAGTGCTGCAGTTTCCAACAGTCCTAGCGTTTTTGTTGTTCGCCAGTTAAAGTACTATTCAGCTCTCCGACTCCTCGCACCAAGTGAGCTTTCATTTCGGGGTCTCCTTATAGAAAGCTTTATTGGAATGCTGTGCTTGCCCGATAGGAATGAACGTGCCTGCTACCTTCATTCCGGCTAAGTTTATCCATCGGCTCGTTGCAGTGTTCTTGTCCAGATGATACGAGGCCTCCGTGGGTCACAACGTCATCTTCCGTACCGTGCCGCCCGCACACACCTTGGTACGATAGGTGAACTGGAATGCCTTCGCCTCCATAATGCAGGCTCGATCTTACCCCATCTTTGGCCGACCGGTTCGCAATTCGGGTAGCCCCGTTTCACTTCGGCCCGGTACTTCTCCTCAAGCCCTCCAGACTTCACCTCACGGTGAACGCCCTGCCCTCTGATGCTTTGCATCAGCCCCTGAGGCATTACCTCCAGGTTTGGGTATGTATCCCCCGGTCCGGGATTCAGTGGGACTTTAACCCACCTGATGAACGTGCTGCCACGCACGCATTATGGTCTCTGCCGACTTCTGGCTGTTCAGTCGTACATTCCTGTACGGGTTACCATCTCGACATCCACTCCATAGGGTAACTGCCAGATCTCCCCGGGTAAGAACGATAGCTTTCATCCCATGCACCCGCCGCATCTTCTGTTTGGGGTTCGTGCAGTGTTGGACTTCGTTTTGAGTAGGCAAACCCGTCCGCCCCTGTTCAGCCTTATATGCGATTCTTATTCATCGGGTCGGGACTTTGCCTCCGGCTTCCTTGAGATTCCACCTCACGGGACACCCTTGCCCTTGGCTAATGGTTCCCACTGCCAAGTCCATAGCGGACTTTCCCCGCCAAGCTATCGCCCATGCCGGGCACACTAAATCTAAAACTCCTTATAATACGGAGTTTTCGATTTAAAAAAACTTGATGAGATCGGCAGGCCTGAATGCGCATGCCCTAACGAATTTACTTCAACCTTTGCTTATGTTTCAGAATCAGCCGGCACCTAAGGCTGTTCCCGAGAAAAAATCATTAATAATTGAATCAATCCTTCTCGCCAGGGACTCTTTGGCAGCTTTTTTAGTACATTTCTGTTGCTTTCCGAGAGGAAATTGCACATCAGGCTCGTCTTTTTACCTGCCATATCAACTACCTCATGACCTCTCTCAACGGCAAAAGACTTGCACGGCACATTTCGTTCAGTTTATATTGAAAATGAGTGATCCGCTTCATTGCAGAATAAATATCATTACCGAGAGATTCACCCGCCAATTTCGACTTGCTGTTTTCCATTGTCAAAATCCCAGTTCTTATTCGACTTACAATCAAATTTAATACGATTCAGCGGCTTTCTATCATTATCAATACCTTGGGTACTGCCCGTTGAATGCTTCATTGTAAAAGCTCTTTTTTCTTCTTCAACCACTGTGAATAATAACACACTCATTTATCAATTCTAGCAAATCGCTTATTCTACCGGTTGGGATCTGTTGTTCCCCATGTTAGATGTCTGCCACTCAAGTTTCTTACCATATACCTATTTGATTTCCTGTTTCCCATTATTTTAATTCCATTCTGTCCTCAATCAATTGGGTGAAGAATTTGGCACCGATGGGCAAAATATCATCGTTAAAATCAAAGGATGAATTGTGTACCGGAATCGCATCATCCTCAGTTTCGCATACCATCCCTCCGATTCTCAGATAACAACCGGGAATGTGCTGTAAAAATAACCCAAAATCTTCAGAACCGGTGCCGGGAGGTAGATCATCAAAGGCATTCTTTTCTCCGACCACTTTTTTCGCCGATTCAACAGCGTATGTAGTACATACTGCGTCATTGAATGTGGGGGCGAATTCATGGGTGTATTCAAATTCACATTCTGCATCGTTCAATGCGCAAATGCCCATGCAGATTTTTCGCATCCTATCTTCAATTAACTGCTGGCTTTCCGGTTTATAAGCTCTAGCGTCCCCTTTGATCAAAACATTTGACGGAATGGCATTTCTTGCACCGTCTGTAATAAACTCTGTACAAGAAACAACGGCTGTTTCTAGCGGGCTGAAGTTTCTTGAAACAATGGTCTGCAGTGCCAGAATAATTTCACTGGCAATAACCAG
>SLAN01000135.1 GCA_007126865.1 Spirochaetales bacterium
CAAAAGAAATCTCCTTCATTGGCGGTCGGGTGACTGTGCAGGTGTACTGCGCATGCCGCTGCCGGATATCAGCCGACAGAACCTTCCATTTCGAGCTCGATGAGCCGATTCAGCTCAATCGCATACTCCATCGGCAGCTGCTTCACGAGTGGATCGAGGAACCCGTTGACGATCATCGTACTCGCCTCTTCCTCGTCCATACCCCGACTCGTGAGATAGAACAGCTGTTCCTCGGAGATCTTCGATACGCGGGCCTCGTGCTCGATGGAGACATCGTCGCTCTTGATGTCCATGTACGGATAGGTGTTGCTCTTCGACTGCGGATCGAGAATCAGCGCGTCGCACTCGACATGGCTCTTGATCCCGTGAAGCCCCGGCTCGACCTTGATCTGGCCGCGGTAGCTGGCAGTACCACCGTCCTTGCTGATCGACTTCGAGGTGATGACCGAGCTCGTATTGCTGGCGTTATGTACGCACTTGCCGCCGGTATCCTGCTCCTGGTTCTTTCCGCCGAACGCGATCGACAGAATCTCACCGTGAGCACCCTCCTCCATGAGCCAGACCGAAGGGTACTTCATGGTTCGCTTGCTTCCGAGGTTGCCGTCGACCCACTCGATCGTGGCGTTCCGATACGCCGCCCCACGCTTTGTGACGAGGTTATAAACATCACTCGACCAATTCTGAATCGTCGAATAACGAACCCGCGCACCTTCGAGGGCGATTATCTCGACGACCGCCGAGTGCAGACTGTCGGTAGCGTAGACCGGGGCAGTACACCCTTCGACATAGTGAACGAAGCTTCCTTCATCGGCAATGATCAGTGTCCGCTCGAACTGTCCGAAACTCTCGGAATTAATGCGAAAGTACGCCTGTAAGGGAACATCCACCTTCACGCCGGGTGGAATATAGACAAAGCTTCCGCCACTCCAGACTGCGCTGTTGAGCGCTGCGAACTTGTTATCGCTGTACGGTATCACGGTTCCGAAGTACTTCTTGACCAATTCGGGATAGTGTTCAACCGCGTGCTCCGGTGAGCTGAAGATGACACCCTGCTCCTCGAGCTCCTTGCGGGTGTTGTGGTAAACCATCTCCGAATCGTACTGCGCTCCGACACCGGCGAGGTACTTCTGTTCGGCCTCCGGAATGCCGAGCCGGCGATACGTTTCCTTAACCGTTTCGGGCACCTCGTCCCAATCGTTATAGCTGCGGTCCGACGAGGTGGCGTAATACACGATTTCGTCGAAATTGATGTCGGAGAGGTCCGCTCCCCAGTTCGGCATCGGTTTCGACTGGAACGCCTTCAGACTCTGTAACCGGAACTCGGTCATCCAATCCGGTTCGTTCTTGTATCGGCTGATGTCACGCACTACCTGCTCGCTGAGACCCTTTCGCGTCTTGTAGACGCTCATGTCCGGGTAGGCGAATCCGTATTGGTAGTCTCCGAGTGTTACTGCCTGCTTCTCGCTACTCATTGTCGCCCTCCTCGGCAATACCGTACTGGCTTCGAACCCATTCGTACCCGTTTGCTTCCAGCGATTCGACCAGCTCATGTCCGCCGGACGAAACGATCTTGCCTTCGTACATAATGTGAACGAAATCGGGTCGAATGTGATCGAGTATTCGCTGATAGTGGGTGATTATCAGCGATCCGAAATCGGTGCCTCGCATTCGATTCACGCCGTCGGCTACGATCTTAAGCGCGTCGATATCGAGACCACTGTCAGTTTCGTCGAGAATCGCGAACTCCGGCTTCAACAACAGCATCTGAAGCACTTCCATTCGCTTCTTCTCACCGCCGGAAAACCCCTCATTGAGATACCGGTTTATGAAGTTGCGGTCCATCTTCATGAAGTCGAGCATTTCACGGAACTCTTTGATAAAGCTCGTGGCGTTGAAACTCTCTTCGCCGAAGCGGATCTCCGCGGCACGCTTCAAGAAGCGGCCCACCGTCACTCCCGGAATCTCCACCGGGTACTGAAACGCCATGAAAAGCCCCAGGCGAGCGCGTTCATGCGTCTCCAGTTCGAGAATATTCGTTCCGTCGACGAGTATCTCACCACCGGTTACCTCATAGAGCGGATGGCCGAACATAACGTTGCTCAGCGTGCTCTTTCCGCTGCCGTTCGGTCCCATAAGGGCGTGAATCTCGCCCGACCGCATCGTGAGATCCACTCCGTTGAGAATCGTGGTGTCTTCGATTTTTGCCTTCAGTCCCTTTATCTCGATCTTCATTTCCTGCTTCCTGTCCCTCTATGACGTGTTATATGCCGGATCGTGCAAAGCTCCTTCACCATGCCGGCGCATCGAAGGTGAATGTACTGCTCTACCGCCGCGAAAGGCTTCTACACTGCCGGCCGCCACGGTATCGAGCGACCCTCGGAACTTGTCGAACTCTCCTACAGGTCGAACTCTCCTACAGGCAATGTATCGCCGCCCGGTCTATATCGGGAACCCGAGCTCTAACCGGGCCTCTTCGCTCATGAAGTCAAGGCTCCACGGCGGATTCCAGACCAGGTTACACACGACATTATCGATTCCTGTAGCCTGTTGAACTGCAACGGTCATGTCACGCTCGATCACATCCGCCAGCGGACACCCCGGTGAAGTCAACGTATAGTCGATTTCAATCTTGTCCTCAGCCGGTTCCACCCGGTATACAAGGCCGACATCTACGATGTTCAGACCTATTTCCGGGTCGATCACGCCTTTCAGTGCATCAAGCACCTCACCTTTCGAGTGCACTACAAACTCCTCCCGAACCGCCGGTCAAACGAACGATTCGACGACGCAACGGAAAGTTTTTTTCCATTGTCAATATAGCAAGTCATCCCCGCTTTGAAAAGGGGGTAACACCTTTTTCGGGCACAAAATCCGCATCTCGAGGGGTGGGGCTCAACGGACATCTGGAACGCCGTTCGCGCTACCACGGTGCCTCTCGTGCCGGATGTGCCGCACCCACTTCCACGCGCGACAGTTGACGCGAACCACAGCCCGCCGTAGCCTCTACCGGAAATGAACAGCCTGATCGTCCTTTGCAATCCGGAACCGAAAAGCCTGAACGCCGCGGCTGCAACCTCGATCGCCGAGGCATTTCGTTCGGCGGGCCATAGCACTCGATTGCTCGATCTCTATCGGATCGAGTTCTCGCCGATCCTGACGGCCGACGAAGTAAACCGTCGCTTCAGTTTCGATGAAATTGTACAGGAGCACGCGCACTTCGTCACCACCGCCGACTCGCTCGTTTTCGTACATCCGGACTGGTGGGGTGCGATGCCGGCACTCCTGAAGGGGTGGATCGACCGCGTCTTTCGTCCCGGCGTGGCCTACGAGTACGAAGGTCCGGAGTTTGGAACAAAATCGAGAGTTCCCCTGATGAGCGGTAAATCGGCGAGCGTCTGTATAACAAGCGATCAACCGCTGCCCCCGGATGGACACCCGATCGAACGCATATGGACCGAACACATCCTTGCCTTCTGTGGCATCACCCGACCGGTCTGCCATATACTTGGAGATATCCGAAACACTACGTACCGCCAGCGCCGGCGCTGGATCCGAGAGATTTCGAGAGAGTGCGTAGCAACCGCGGACCGAACGGAGTTTCGCTGAGATCGGCGGTAACAGGCAAATCGCAACACGCTTACAGGAGCGAAGTATGCAACTATACGTGATTCGGCACGCGAAAGCAAAAGCGGCCGGAGATGAACAGGCGGATATTGAGCGGGAACTGACCGGGAAAGGGAAGAATTCCGCTCGACAGCTCGCAGCGAAGCTACGCGAGCTACAGGCAGTTCCGGCGATGATTCTCTGTTCGCCTGCTGTGCGTGCTCGCCAAACGTGCGGCATTCTCACAATGGCCTCGGATTATCTCGGTCACCTTACCTACTGCCCCGAGCTCTTCGATGCCGACGCCGAGGAGTACTTCTCCATTCTCGCCCAATACGGTGGGAGTGCCGACCCGCTCGCCGTAGTAGCGCACAATCCGGCAATCGAGGAATTCCTCAGAACCCTGACGGGCAACGAGCATCGGATGAAGACCGCCAACGCGGCGATACTCGACTGTGACTGTGCTCGCTGGGATCAACTGAAAGATGCCTCGGTGCATGTACGGACGATAGTCGCTCCGTAATCGGGCACCTCAACGCGTGCCCCGGTTCCGGCCGAAATCGGGCGCCTCAACGCGTGCCCCGTCTCCCGTATGCGGCTATCCCGGGTGTTGCTATGAGCTCTCCGCCTGCGATGACACCGACTCGGCGAGCGCGAGGCGGTATACGGCCTCTTCGCCGATATGCTCGCCGGTAGGGGTAAATCCGAGATTAAGAAAAAGTCGTGCCGCGTGATCGTTCCGCTGGGGAAAGCTGAGATAGAGCGCCGGACAGCTGAAACGGGTCCGCAACCGCTCGATCAGCTGCTCCATTGCTCGTCGTGCATACCCCTTCCCCTGATATCGATGGTCGACCATGAGCCGAAGCAACCAGTATCGTCCATCCTCATCGTCGAGTCCGAACATCAGAAAGCCGACCATCGTATCGTCGTCGTAGATTGCCAGCGGTGTTACCTCGTGGTCGACCTGCGCCTGAGCAAGCGAATAGACATTCGATGCAACCAGCCCGGCCTGGTCTTCCCGAACTCGTAAGTTGATGCATTCGTCGAAGTTTTCGTGCGTTAGGTCTCTCAGGCTCACCGACATAGTGGAGAGATCTTACCGCACGCCGGAGTTCACAGGCAAGCGGATGGTTCGTACGAAATATGTGCATTATGGTGTGCATGAATCGCGGAATCGATTATGCTTTGAGGCGCAGT
The DNA here is from genome assembly GCA_007126865.1 of Spirochaetales bacterium. Taxonomy (GTDB): domain Bacteria; phylum Spirochaetota; class Spirochaetia; order DSM-27196; family SKKC01; genus SLAN01. Next base: position 4,801 of record SLAN01000135.1, read on the forward strand.
TGCTTTGTTAAGACGCAAACGTTTCATACGACGAACCATACGACACAGCCGGCGATTTCAGGAAATCGTCGGCATTCTCGTTCGATACGGCTTCGCCGACTGGCTGTCGGCGCTGAAGCTGGACCGGCGGTTCCGGTTTGTGCGCCGGCTCCTTTCGAGCCGAAGCGTGGAAATGCCGGTCGGTGCATCACGCTGGCAGCTGATTCGCATGGCGTTCGAGGAGCTCGGGCCCACCTTCATCAAATTCGGTCAGCTACTCAGCAATCGGAGTGACATGCTGCCGGCTGAGCTTCTCGCCGAGCTGGAGCAGCTTCAGGACCATGTCCCGCCGTTTCGTTTCGATGAAGTCCGCCGGATCATCACCCGTGACCTCGGGCAACCGATTGAAGAGCTGTTCGCGACGTTCGAGGAGAGTCCGGTGGCGAGCGCCAGTGTCGCTCAGGTGCACCGGGCCCGGTTGAAAAACGGTAAGAACGTTGCGGTGAAGGTCCAACGGCCTCGATTGCGCGAGATCGTCGAGGTCGATCTCGACATAATCGCCGCCTTTGCCCGGCTCGCCGAAACGTACGTGCCGTCATGGCGCTTCTTTAATCCGAGTGGTTTCGTCGAAGAGTTTCGGGAACGGTTGAATGGCGAGCTCGATTTTAATCAGGAAGCGCGCAATATCCGGCGCTTCGCCGCAATCTTTCGCAATAATCGCGACGTGCGCGTTCCGGAGATCTACAGTGAGTTTTGCAGCCGTCGCGTAGTCACCATGGAATACATCACCGGAACCCGTATGAGTGAGGTGTTGCGCGACCGTTCCCGACGATTCGATCGAAAAGCGCTCGCCCGGCGGGCCGGCGAGCTCATGCTCGATCAGGTTTACCTCCACGGGTTTTTCCACGGGGACCCTCATCCCGGCAACCTCATGGTCCTGCCTGACGGCGTTATCTGCTTTCTGGACTTCGGGATGATGGGCACACTTCGTCCTCGCGAACGTGAGGCGCTCACCGAGTCGATTCTCGGTCTCGTCGATCGCGACCCCGTTCGCGTAACCGACGCCGTGCTCGTACTCACCGAAGAAGCGGGGCCGGTGAACCGCGAGAGGCTCGAAGATGCAGTCTTCGACCTTATCGACCAGTATGCGGATGCGACGCTCGGGGACCTCGATATGGGCGACCTCTTTCAGGAGCTCGTTCAGATCGCACTCCATCATAACCTCCGTATGCCCACCCGCATGTTGGTCATGATCAAGGCAACCGTCATCGTCGAAGGGGTCGGCTACAATCTCGACCCGGACTTTCAGCTTCTCTCTCTCTTACAGAAGTTCACCACCAAGATCATCCGGGATCGATTCCATCCGAAGCGACTCGGGAAGGACGCGGCAGCCGGTTCGATCGATATGCTGGAGCTCCTCCGCGGCTTACCCCGCGACGGCCGGGAGCTCATTTCACAGCTGAAAGGCGGCGAGCTGACGCTGAACATGCACCTTACCGGTACCGAACCGCTTCGCAAGACGCTGGACAACGTCAGTTATCGAATCGTGTTCGGATTCGTTCTTGCCGCGCTCATGATCGCCTCGGCGCTCATAGTGCATGCCGGACTGCCTCCGCTCTGGAACAACATTCCGATATTCGGCTTATCCGGATTCGTTATCACCGGTGTGCTCGGCCTCGGGTTCATCCTGCGGATCGTCACACGGGTATTCCGGCGACCGGAACACTGATCGAACTCGTATGACTTCTCCCGGTTGCCCGATACCGTTAACCGACCAGCTTCCGTACGACACCGAGCAGCTTGTCCGCATCGAACGGCTTCACGATCCAGCCGGTCGCTCCGGCTTCCTTTCCTTCGGCCATCTTCGAGTCTTGACTCTCGGTAGTCAGAACGACAATCGGAGTGAATCGGTGTTCGCTATGCGCACGCACACGACGAACCAGCTCGATTCCGTCCATGTTCGGCATGTTCACGTCGGTTAAAACGAGATCGAAGGGGCCGTCGTCGAGCCGCCGTTCACCGATGTTCCCATCCTCGGCTTCCGCCACATCATAACCGGCCTGCGACAGGATGTAGCTCACACTCTGTCGAATGGCCGCCGAGTCATCTACAACCAGTACTCTCTTTCCCATAAAAGAACCGACCTCCAATCGATCTCTCCACTCAGACGGTAGCGGGGCTACGTGAGACGAATCTGAAGAAGCTCCTTCAAGAACTTGTAGATTCGTTCTACAGACGGCAGGTAGAGCCGTTCATCCGGTGAGTGCGGATTCTGAATCGTGGGCCCTATGCTGATCATGTCCATCCCCTCGAATTTGCTTCCAATCACACCACACTCGAGTCCGGCGTGAATCGCTTCCACTTTCGGATCCGCCCCGAAAATCTCACGATAAACCGTTCGGCACTTCTCCAACAGTGGGCTCTCAAGGTCAGGTTGCCAACCCGGATAGCGGTTTTCGATGGCAACGTTCGCGCCTGCAAGATGCGCGATCGCAGAGATCCGTTCGATGAGCCCTTCAAGGCCGGCATCGTTACTGCTTCGCACACTCACCCCGACTTCGAGTTTGCCTTTCCGGAGGGAGGTCGTAGCGAGATTGCTGCTCGTCTCCACGAGCCCCGGAATGTCCGGACTCATTACCGCCACTCCGTGCGGTAGGGCGCACAACATATCGATCAGTCGCCGCGAATCCTTCGGCGAAATGCCTTTGCGCTTGGCAGAGGGTTCCGGTTCCATCGTTACCACCGCGTGCTGTTCCCGCTCACCGTATTCACGCCGGAGCGTTTCGTTGAGCTCTCTGCATATCTCCTCCTGTTTCTTCGCTCTTGTCCACAGGATCGCATGCGCGTCACGCGGAATGGCGTTGTGGGCGTTGCCACCTTCCAGCGATACGAGGTAAACCGAGTCTCGTCGAACGATTCGTGTAAGGGCTCTGCCGAGCACGAAGTTGGCGTTCGCGCGCTTCTCGGCGATGTCGACTCCGGAGTGACCTCCCCTCAACCCCGAAACCGTAACTCTCCATGGCGCTGCTCCTTTCGGGGGCTTCTCGCGGCTACGTTTCCAGCGAATGCGGACATCGGCACCACCGGCGCAACCGACGGTGAGCACTCCTTCCTCCTCGCTGTCAATGTTCACCAGCGTACGCCCCGAAAGCAGGGAAGAGTCCAGCTGGAGGGCACCGGTCAGGCCGGTTTCCTCGTCGACGGTGAACAGCAACTCCAAGGGGGGACGCGACACCGAAGAGTCCGCCGCCAGGGCGAGAGCGATCGCAATCGCGATTCCGTTGTCCGCTCCCAGCGTAGTCCCCTCGGCGGTCAACCATTCGCCTTCCACGACCGGAGTAATGCCCTCTTTCTCGAAGTCGTGGTCGATATCCGGTTTTTTCTCACAGACCATATCCTGGTGCCCCTGGAGAATGACAGGAGACTCGTTCTGCCTGCCTTCGGTCCCGGGAACTCGAATCACGATATTCCCGGCTTCGTCCGATCTGAAGAGCCATGAATTCGTCTCGGCTACCTCACGCAACCACCCACCGACCCGTTGTTCTTTCTTCGACGGGCGCGGGATAGCGGATAGCTCTCGAAACCGCTCGAGCACCACATCCGTTTCTGTCGTATACGCCATAAATTCCCTCTTTGTCCTGTTTATCTTCAGTTATCTTCAGTGCACACCCGAACGAGCACAAAGTCGAGCGCCGGTACTTCCAACGGACGTGAGCACGTGATTGTCGTGCCGGACACTCCGGGCTCGCGTATCAGCTCGGCTTCAATATGTTGCTCCGACTCAACTACACGAGAAACGGGTACGGCCAGCGGCGAGTCGGTTACATTACAGACGACGTGCAACGTTGTAGCGCCGGCGGGTCGTCGAATGACGATGATCCCCGGGTTTCCCACCGTGTAGAAATGTGTGTCCTCCGCGTCGAATTCTCTCTCGCTCTTCCGAAAGGCGATGAGCCGGGCAATGCCGTTACGAACACGCTCACGCACCTCACAAGGCGGCCACTCGTCGGAGTCACCCGTCCTGAAATGCGGCCGATGCACCCATCGTGAATCGCCCGCGGTTCGTGGATTCTCGGTATACGTGTAATCGTTCAACTGCCCGTATTCATCTCCAAGGTAGAGCACCGGTACCCCGCGAGCAAACATAATGAGGGCGTGCAGCAGCAGCATCCGGCGTATACCGTGCTCGAGCAGGCCGGTATCTCCGCGATCGAGCGCTTGCTCGATTCCGCTGAGGCTTGCTGATGTGCCACAGACGCGGCAATCGCCTGTCGCCGAATTGAGCTGAAACGGAACACCACGCGCGAACGAGCCCGGGAAGGAGCCCGCGTAAAAGCGATTGAGAAAATTTCTGTGACCGTACGGATCGACGCCGACTTCCCGCGCATCGTCGTCGGAGAACGTCCATCCGATATCGTCGTGGCAGCGGACATAGTTGACCCATGTACACGACACCGGAACCGAATAGCGATGCTGGAGGCTGCGAACCAGCAGCGAGGCGTCCCGCGACGCTACCGCTTCCCAGGATAACGCCATGAAGAGCGGATTGTACGAGATTCTACACTCCCGCTCTTCAACATAGCGTAATACATCGTCAGGATGTACGATCGCCTCACTCTTGAACTCCACCGACGGCGCAACGACCTCGATTGCGACGCGGAAGAGACGGATAAGCGTATGAACACGTGGCAGACTCTCACACGCTGTACCGAGCTCCTTCCAGGTAAACGCAAGCGCATCGAGGCGCAAGACATCCACACCTCGATTAGCGAGATACAGCATCTCATTCACCATATCTTCGAGTACCTTCGGATTTCCGTAGTTCAGGTCCCACTGATATCGGTGAAAGGTACTCCAGACCCACCCGCCGAGCTCCGAATCGTACACGAAACTACCTCGTTTCTCTTCCGGAAAGATCTCGCGCAGTGTCGCCTCGTACTGATCCGGCTTCCGCCGGTTGGGGAAAACGTAGTAGTGACCGAGATAGCGTGGATCCCTCCGCTTCGCGGCCCGGGCCCACTCGTGTTCGTCCGACGTATGGTTGAAGACGAAGTCGAGTGCAAGACGCATTCCACGCTCATGCATCGAACGGGCGAGGCGCTCCAGATCCGCCATCGTACCGAGCTCTTCGCGAATCTCCCGGTAGCTCGAAACCGCATACCCTCCGTCATTGCGACCGTCGGGACACTTGAACGGAGGCATAATGTGCAGGTAGTTGATGCCGAGTTGCTCAAGATAGTCGAGCTGCCGTTCCAGTGACCTCAGGTCGCCGGCAAACCGCTCGACGTAACACATGGCTCCGATGGTCGTTCGTCGCTGATACCACGGAAGTGCATTTTTACCGCTCCTGTCGGCGACATCACGGTTATCGCGCTCTTTCAGGTCGAGGTCGCGCTCGTTCCAGGCATCGGCGAGCGTATGGATAAGCTCACCGAGCGAACGGTGACAATCCGGTCTCGTACCGTACAGCTCCAGATACAGCGAATGAAGATCGGAGTAGTGATACGCCAGCCGCTCTACGAATCGTGAGTCAAGGCCGGCCTCACCGGAAGCATCGCGAATTACGTACCGCCAGCTGGTTTCAGGCTCTGCGTTCATGGCTGTTTGACGGCGAGTATAGATGTTCGAACGCATCCATGTCATCCGATCGGCGGCGATGCGCGGTCTATCGACAATCGCCGTTTCTTATTCCTCAGTAAAGACGGTTGGAGGGAGTGTATGGGACACCATCTACAGAGCAATCCAATCGATCGGATCGACCCGGTAGCGGAGCACATGTTCGGTACGAACTATCTGCTCCCGTACCAGAGACTTGTGATTACCAACATCCTGGAGGCGGCCGAAGGCGTTCGAGCCCCCGATTCGGTGGAGACCGACTCTGCCGCTGCTCGCTCGCGTCAGATCGCGGTCCTTCCGACCGGGAGCGGCAAGAGCCTCTGCTTTCAACTACCCGCCGCGATCCTCTCCGGCACCACGGTAGTCATCTATCCTTTGCTGTCGCTGATTGCCGATCAGGAGCGCCGAATGCGCAATGCCGGCCTACGGTGTGCCGCGATTCGCGGCGGCCAGACCTCTGACGAACGCCGCCGCCTCGTCGCAAAAGCCCGAGCGGGAGAACTCGATCTTGTGTTGACCAGTCCGGAGTCACTCGATACCGAAGCAGGCAGTGCGGTAATCCACGACGCTCGTTTTGTACATGCGGTAATCGACGAGGCACACTGTATAAGTCAGTGGGGCAGAAGCTTCCGCCCCGCTTACCTGAAGCTCGGATCGATTCTCGAGAAGGCGAAAGTGCCGACAATCACGGCCTTTACCGCCACAGCTACCGACGAGATCCTCGCCGATATCGACCGCTACCTCTTTCAGGGCCGACGGGCACACCGAATCACAGCCTTCCCCGACCGGCCTGAACTGCGGTTTCACGTTGTACAGGCCCCATCGAGTCGATACGCGCTTGTCACCCTGCTGCGTCACGGCAGACCGGAGCCGGCCCCCGACTATCGTCGAACGTGGCGTTACGGGGATCCTCTGCCCCGCCCCGCGATTGTCTTCTGCAATACTCGATCGGAGAGCGAGCAAACCGCTCGTTTTCTCCGTAGTCAGCTCGGTGAGCGGGCGATACGGTTCTACCACGCTGGACTCGACAGCGACGAGCGCGCAGATACGGAAAGCTGGTTCTTCGATGCGGAGAACGCGGTTCTGTGTGCTACGACTGCATACGGAATGGGAGTCGACAAGTCCAATGTACGATCCGTTGTCCATACCGAGCCCCACGGCACGTACTGTTCGTATGTGCAGGAGACCGGGCGTGCCGGACGCGATCGAAAACCCGCTGATGCGGTTCTCGTACTTCCTACGAGATCGCTCGTGCGAGTAGGCGATTCCCCCTCTCCCCTGTTATCCTATGCGTTAGGATCAGCGTGCAGGCGACAGGTACTGCTCGGTGCATTCGGCGCACACTGTGATCTGTGCGGCGGCTGTGACATCTGTTGCGGCACAAATCCGACGGCGATCGCCGAAGCTTCTGCGCTCCATGCACTCGCGAGCGAGGCCTGCCGCCGTCTCAGCTCATCGGCATGCATCAACCACTTGACCGGTGAGGTGAGCCGTCCCGCACTCCGTAGGGTCCTGCCGGGTTACGGAGCACTCGCGACCTGGTCCACCGAGGCGGTGGGAGAGTTTCTTGACGCAATCCGGACAAATCTTAACGAACGGAAAAAGCGTAAGTTCTGGTAAATGTTACAGGAAATGGTATAGTGGTGGGTAGACGCAATTCACCACATTTGCAGGAGAGAGAATCTTGTTCAGTGTATCAGCAAAAGGCGTGTACGGGCTGACCGCCATGGTCGAGCTCGCTACCAAATGGAATCTCGGCTCGACGCAAATCCGGGACCTTGCCAAGCCGCACGGCATTCCACAGCACTACCTCGAGCAGATATTGGTTACTCTCAAGAAGGCCGGTCTCGTGGAAAGCTATCGCGGCGCACAGGGGGGATATGCACTCGCACGGGATCCGGGTCAGATCACGGTTCTCGAAGTGCTATCGAGTCTCGAGGGGCGGCTCGAAATCGTCCCCGAAAACGAATGTGCGAAGTCGCTCGACTTCTTCTGGCAAGATATCTCTACGGCAATCGGAACCCAACTGCAGATCACACTCGACGAACTGGTGAGCGAGCGACAGAAACACGAGGAACAACTCACCTACTCGATTTGAGAAATGGGTTTCGACAAACAGTGAGCCGCGGATGTGTTTTGGTTGACTATACCGAGACAACCCGGTTCTTTCCCGTCTGCTTCGCCTGATAGAGAGCTCGATCAGCCAACTCGGTAATCGAAGCGGCATCGGGAACGTCAGGGTACGCAGCGATTCCACAACTGAAGGTGACGCAGAACTCGGTGTCCTTCGTTTTGTGCACGATGTGGCTGAAGCGTTCGCGGAGCTCATCGACGATCTTCGCCGCCGTCGACGCGTCGCTGTTGAACAATACGACGCCAAACTCCTCCCCGCCGTAGCGGCCGATAGTATCGGTCTTGCGAAGTCGCTCGGAGAGAAGTCGACTCAGACTCTTGAGGACACGGTCGCCGGTCAGGTGTCCGTACGTGTCGTTCACGTGCTTGAAGTTGTCGAGATCGATCATCGCGAAGCTGACACTTCCCTCGATTCGCTCGGCACGCTGCAACTCTCGTTCGAGATATTGCTTCAAGTGCGTGTGGTTCAGCATACCGGTCAGCGAGTCGCGCTCCATGAAGTACCGCATCTGACGGGTACGTTGGGCGCGTATTCGCACCGTTGCCGTCAGGACGTCCGGGTTCACCGGTTTGACCAGGAAATCGTCACCTCCCTGACTCATGGCCTCCATGTGTTTCGCGACATCGGCCTCGATCGACAGGAACACGATCGGTACTCCGACAAACGACTCCTGTTGGCGAATCAACCGGGCAAGCTCAATGCCGCTGCATTCCGGCATGTACATATCGACGATGATGAGCTCCGGCTTCGAGTCGACCATGTGCGAGAAGACCTTGGATGGGTCGGAGGCGACTGATGTCACCATACCCGCCTGTTGAAGCGTGTAGGCTATCTGTGAGACCTGCTCCTTGTCGTCATCGACGATAAGCACATGCAACGGTTTCGGATTGGCTCGTTCATCGAACTCGTCGATCTTGTCGATCAGACGCGGAATGTCGACCGGGTACGTGACAAAGGCGTCGGCTCCGCACCGAATAGCGCTCAGGCGTGTTTCGAAAGAATCGTCTTGCGAAAGCGCCACCAGCGTAAGACCGGGGATGCCCTCGTTCTTCCACTCGGTGAACCGTACTCCCTCGGAACACAGTTGCTCGATAGTGCCCAGGCCTCCCAGCAGCATAATCGCGCTGTCTGTTCCGAGTTCGGCACGAACCGATTCTGCGTCCTCCGCGCGGGCTGTCTCGAGGCCGAAGAACCCTAACTGCTCTTCGATCTCCCGCAACTCCGCTCCTGCAGCCGCATCATCCCCCAGCAATACAACCCGAAACGGTTTGGGACCGGCGCTTGCAGCGCGAGGTGTTGCATCGGGACTCGAGATCTCGACGTCCGTACCGCCTGCAACCGCCTGTCGAATCCTCTTCATGTAGTCCTCGACCTCCGTGAGCTCGCATTCCGACTGAATACAGCGCTCGAGATCCGCCGATATCCTGGACAACTCCGTGTAACCGAACGTAGCAGCCGCACCGGCGAGCTTGTGTGCCTGGATCTGAACGGCGTATCGCGCATCGTCCGAACCTTCGCGAAAGAATCTCTTCGCCGCTTCTTCAAGATCTGCAAGGCGGCCGGGAAGCTGCGAAGCGAACTTCTCGGCGAGCTCCTGCATCCGTTGTTTCATGCGGGAAGAGCGTGTGCCATTCATACCCGGGGCACTCCTGTGTGGTTCATTTTACCGGCGCTCGCAAAGAATGTCTGCGGACAACACCCTCCTCCTGAGGATCGGCATGCCCGGCCTGCTTCTTTACACACGCGAGTGCGGCAATTACTCTGCTGTCGGAGCGGCAAATGAGACACCTTACCCCGAAAGTCCTCTCGAACTCCCAGGTCAGCGATCG
>SLAN01000240.1 GCA_007126865.1 Spirochaetales bacterium
ATCCGACAACGACCGCAGGATGCAAGGCAGGAATCGACACAGCGGTGAGATAGAGAATCAGGCGCGTGATGAAAAGCGTGAGGCTCATAAGCCCTCCTCTGTGCAGGGCCGAGGCGCGAATGGGCGCTCCCGGTCCGTTCTATCGGCGCGCTGACCTTCCGGTGGCGTACTCGGTCAGGTCAGTGCGTGACCGTAGTGGTTCGAGCTCGACCTCCTCGAGCAACATCGCTCCCGACGGCGCGGATACCGCACGTCGTTCACCGCGATGACGCAGACGAGCCGGCGGGAGCGGCAGCGCCGAGGAGCCGAGGGTGAGGTCGAGCATGTCGTATGAATGCGTTCCCGCATTTCCTGCGAAGTTCGGAAATTGTGTGGTAAAGAGTCGAGAGGTAATCGGAGCCATGGACTCGACGAACGCGCCGAGTTGCCGATCGAACGGCGTCGTGAAGACGAGCACCGTCCGGGCAGACGGATCGCGGGCGAGGGTGCTCGGCTCCTGCTCGTACGGGAGATCGCAGATCTCGCGGGAGAAGACAGCCACCGCGTTCTCGTCATCGATGGTCGAAATACCTCGCGAGGTTATCACACGAAAATGGATGCCCGATTCCTCCCGCATGACCGCCAGCATAAAAGCGGAAAGCCAACCCTTCACATACGCGAGATGTCCCATGCTTTCGAGACTCGCGATTCCCGGTTCGGCGAAGTGTCTCAGATAAACGGTCAGCGTGCGGTCCTGGTCCTGAGTTTCCGGCGAAATCCTCGTCACGAGCTCGCGAATACGCGCGGATGCCTTCCAGTTTATGTCGCGAATTCGGTCGCCGGGCAGATATTCGCGCTGGTAGTATCGTTCCTCTTCCGGATTCGTTGTCCGGATGCTCTCCTGCTCGCCGCTTGCCGCCACCATTCGGGTGATTTCCGGGCCGACGGGGAAGGGAGCTTCTACCGACACCGGACGGCGATTTACCGAGCCGAAGCTTCCTCTGCTCAACCCGAAGACGTCACGAATCTCGATTGTGCGACGGAGGTTGAGCCGGCCCGGAAGCGGGATCGACAGGGGAAGATCGATGCGGTCGACATCGGGCGAGGCGATATCCTCGAATACGTGAAACCGCACACCGTTGCCACTGTGCAAGGTGCCGGTGACTCGCGCATGAACGCGGAAGAAGAACCACGGTCTGATACCGGGGATCGTCACTTTCAGTGCAGGCAGACGCGACGAGCCGAAGGTGCGTGCATTCGGTGACGGCGGATCGTCCCACGTTGCCTCGACGGTGCCGAAACGACCTGCCTGCAGTCGCGAGAACAGCGCCAGCGCCAGAGTTACCGTCAACGCTGCAACGCCGAGCGTTGCCCGGTACACGTCGCCGCGGACTGAGCCGAGTGCGACGAATACCACCCCGATTGCAAAAACCAGCGTACCGGTGGCCGTCAGCGGATAGTAACGCCGGCAGAGGTCAAACACACGTCGTGCCGTGCTGGCCGTCTCGCCTCCTGTTGCGCTCCGCTGTGCTTCGACCCTCGTTGTCGACATAGTCAGCCGCGGCCTGCCTCCACGGGCGTATTGTCCATTACCTCCTCGATCACCTCAAGGGCGTCCTGGGCCGAATTCTTCATGACGATGCGATGCGTTACGGCTGCCGCGAAGATCTCTTTGACCGTATCGATCGTCGCATAATCGTATCCGCGAATCAGACTCAATGCACGCGCAAGTCGCGATACCTTTACCCCGGTCCGGGGACTCGCACCTACGAGCACATCGGAGTGTTCACGCGTTCTGCGGACGCAGGAGACGATATACGAAACGACTTCGTCGTTGATGTACATATCGTCCACCATCGCCTTCCATCTCAGAAGATCCTCGGAACGAACAACCGGTGCGAAATCCTTCCAGGAGTCGCTCTGGCCGTGTTGCCTGACAATGCCGACCTCGCTTTCGGTCGGCGGATAGCCCATCGAAAGCTGGATCATGAAACGGTCGAGCTGCGGAGCAGGAAGCGGAAAGAGATGTGAGCCCTTCAGGTTCATTGTGGCGATGATGAAAAACGGGTCGTGCAACGGATAGGTGCGACCTTCAACGGTCACCGACTGCTCCTCCATCGCCTGGAAAAAGCTTCCCTGCGTTTTCGGTGTCAGAAGGTTGATTTCGTCACAGAGCACGAAATGAGAGAAAATGGGGCCCTTATTGAACACAAGCTCGCCGCCCACTCCGCTCATTCGGTTGTACCCGAGTATATCCTGCGGTAGCAGGTCGACCGTGCACTGAACCCTGCTGAAGTCATCCATGACCGGTGTCTCGGCGAGATCGCTCCGGCCGCCGGCCGGCGAGCTCGAATCCACACCGTTTCGCCCGGCAAGCAGCTCGTCGGAAGCGTCGTGCTCGGGCCACCGAATGCTTCCGGCGAGCGCGCGCGCAAGGCTGGTCTTGCCGACCCCGTGATTGTCGGCGAGCAGAATGTGCCCACCGGCGATATGTGCGGCCACAAGATGTTCCAGCTTGAGCCGGTCAATCGAAATAACGCTGCGAATGTTGTCGAGCAACGCAGTAACGCCGGCGTTGACGCCGGTCAAGGCTTCGCGGTCCATTACGCCTACAGTAGTTAATCAAACGATAAAACGTCAATCGCGACGGCAACGAAAGCGTGAACCGGTACGCGATAGCTCACATCATCTTCATCGTTCCCTTGAAGTAGCTTATGTCGAGCGCAAGAACGATCGCGCCTTCCTGTTTGTCGAGGTCGCCGGTAATCTGCTCGATTCGCTCGACGATGCCGGGAACGTGACGCTCGGGGACCAGAGCGAGAATCGTCTGGCTCGCGTTCTTGCTCTCGTTCATGAAGCCGATGAACTCGGCGAATAGCGGCACATTCGAGATGTAGCGCCCCATGCCGGAGCTTTCGAGAATCGAGGCTCCCTCGACCCCGAACTCGAGCAGGAGCTCGAGAATATCGTACATGTACTGCTCGACATACACCGTCACCAACAGCAGCTTCATTTGCCGTGTCGGCGTCGACGGAGGGGTTTCGGACTGGCCGATATAGCGTTGAATGACCTCGACGAGCGCTTCCTGCGAGCGCGTACGGGCAAGTTCCTGTCGAGCGTTCGTGTGCGCGATGATACGCGAGATCCCTGCAAGTATTCGCAGGTGGTCCTGGACACGCTCGGCCGGTCCGAGAATTACGAAGATCACCCGTACCTTCTTTTTGTCGACAGCGTCGAAGTGCACACCGCGCGGAAAGACGGCTACGAACATTACGAAATCATCCATTCCGGGAATGCGTGCATGCGGCAGGGCAACCTCTTTGCCGAACGCCGTCGAACCCTGGCGTTCCCGCTCGGCAAGCGCGTGGTAGATCGTTTCGGAGTCGACTCCTTCGAGTGCTTTGCTGCAAATCGCCAGCTCGGCGAGCTTCCACAACGCCTGGTCCTTATCGCGTGCCGAAAGCCCGACTGCACAGCAGTTCGGATCGAGTGTTTCGGAGAGTTCCATTAGTCCTCCAGTCGTAGCGCACGTCTAACCGCGATCTGTGCGATCAGCGGGCCGACGATCTCATTCACAAACACCGAGAGCAGCACGATATTCACTGCGGTCACGAGTATACCGTCGGGCAGCACATCTATCGCAGCCAGCTCTGTCGAGCCCTGTACCAGCAGTACGAGCCCTAACGCTACGGCAGCGTGGGCGAAAAGCCCAGCCCCGAGCCAACGGCGCACCGCCGGTTCCGAGCCCGATAGTACCGCTCCGGTGCTCGCGCCGATATACTTGCCGGCGGCCCTCGCGGCAACGAATAGACCGCCGAGCGTCAGTGTCTCCGCCGACAATAAAATGCTCGGGGAGAGCTTCGTGCCCGCCAGGACGAAAAACAGAGCGTATATCGGAGGAGCGAGCGGCTCCAGCGAGCGAAATACGCGGGCATTTGCGCTGCTGAGGTTCGCCAGTGTGGCTCCGGCAACCATATTAGTCAGCAGCGGCGACAGTCCGGCAGCCATTGCGATCGACGTCGACAGAAACACGAAGCCGAGCGTGAGAATCAGCGTCTCACCGGTACTGCTCTGGCG
>SLAN01000234.1 GCA_007126865.1 Spirochaetales bacterium
GCCGGAGCCTCGAATCGGTGGCGCTCTATAACCTGAGCCTCCTCGAGCGTACCTTCCTCCGGTACGAGGAGAGCTTCGCGGCGACCGAGGCGGCGGTGGAGGCGGCCGAGCGACCGTCGGGCTATATCGCGCGCGGCCAGCTGTACCGCAGGCGGCTGGAGTTCGAGCCCGCCGAGCGCGACCTGCGCCGTGCATACGCGCTCGAGGAGGAGACTCCGCTTCCGGCGGTCGCGCTGTCGGAGCTATACCGGCGCTTCGGAATGCTCGATCGCGCGATCGCCTACGCCGAGAGCGTTGCCGGCGACGACGATGTCTCCTGGCTCTACCGGTACGGGAGCGATACCGAGCGACACGCGATGGACGTGCACGAGGCGCTCTACCGGGCGTATCGCGATCGCTACCGTCGCGCCGCCTTCGACGGCCGGAGCGGGTTCGTCGCGTGGGTGCGGCGAGTGGCGCAGCGAATCCACGACCGGGTGCGGTGGTGGTACCACGAGCAGCGCTACCGCATGAAGGCGCGCTCGGTCGCAGACCGGTACCTCGCGGCCGACCAGCGTATCGACGGGCTGTGGCTCGCCTGGCGCGCTCAGGGCGGGGCGAGGGCGCTCGCCGAGCGCGCACTCCAACGATCGCGGGAGGCGGAGACTGCGCAGATACCGCAGACGGAGGCGATCTACCGCCTCGAGCGCGCGCTGCTGCGCGGCGATGCGGCAGAGCTGCATGCGCTGCGTTCGGCGTTCGACGAGCGGTGGTTCGCCGTCGAGCGTGAGCGGGTTCTCGGCGGGTTGATCGAGGAGTTGCCGGTCGGCCGCAGCCCCGGTGAATACGACCGGATCGCGACCGAGCTCTACCTGCTGAACCCCGGCGGCGTGCTCGCCCGCGGGAGGCCGCTTCCGGCGGCGCTCCGCGTTGAAGGGGCGGGCGGTGTCGAGGGCCGGCTCGCCGCCGCGTTCGACCGCGCCGGGATCCGGCTGCGAAACGGCGACGACGGGGGAATCGCACTCGAAGTGGTAGTGGAGATCGACGGCGTGACGGGAGGCGGGGAGGGTGGAGCTTCCGGCGCCGCGCTCGTCGGTGCGAGGCAGGGCATCGCGCGCATCTCGGTCTACGCGATGGCCGACGGCGAGCGGTCGCTCGTGCGACGGGAGGAGCTTCCCGCTCCCGAGGGGGAGAGTCGGCAGGAGGTGGGAGCGTTCGCCGAGGCGGCCGTCGGGGCGATCACCGTGCCTGCCGGGGAGCCCGCCGCCGAGCAACGTTGACGCGGCCGTCGGGGCGATCACCGTGCCTGCCGGGGAGCCCGCCGCCGAGCAACGTTGACGCGGTCGTCGGGGCGATCACCGTGCCGGTGAGCTCACCAGCGGATGAGGTTTCCGCCGTAGGCGAGTCCGGCGCCGAAACCGATCGTGAGCACGGTCGCCCCCGGCTGTAGCAGCTCCGCACGGTTCATCTCGTCGAGCGCGATCGGAATCGAAGCCGCCGAGGTGTTCGCGTACTCCTGCAGGTTCGTGTAGAACTTCTCCAGCGGGATATCGGCACGCTTGGCCGCCGCCTCGATGATTCGCATGTTCGCCTGATGCGGGACTATGTAGTCCACCTCTTCGATCGAGAGGTTATTCCGCTCGAGCAGCCGCCGGATGATGTCCACGAGCACGCTTACGGCGAAGACGTACACGCGACGGCCGTCCATCTTCAAGTACGTGTCGCGATCGGCGGTCTCGCCGGCCGGAAGCGGCCGGCGACTGCCGCCACGCGGGCGATAGAGGCTCTCCGCGTCGCTGCCGCGGCTTCTCAGGACCGAGTCGACGATTCCCCGGCTGTCGCCCTCGGCGGCGGAGACCACGCATGCGCCGGCGCCGTCGCCGAAGAGAATGCAGGTCGACCGGTCGCCCCAGTCGACAATGCGGCTGTACACCTCCGCGCCGACAACAAGCACGTGCTGCGCGAGCCCGGCGCGGGTGTAGGCGTGTGCGGTCTCCAGTCCGTAGACGAAACCGGTGCACGCGGCAACCAGGTCCATTGCACCGGCGTTCTCGCACCCGAGCCGGTCCTGTACCACCGACGCGGTCGACGGCAGACCCTGATAGTCCGGCGTCGATGTGGCGAGAAGTATCAGATCGATCTCCCCGGGGCCGACTCCCGAGGCTTCGAGCGCACGCGCGGAGGCGATCACGCCGAGATCGCTCGCCGCCTCGTTCGGCGCGGCGATGTGCCGGGCGTGAATGCCGGTGTGAGATCGTATCCATTCGTCGGAGGTATCGAGTGTTTGCGCCAGTTCGTCGTTCGTGACGCGGCGCTCCGGAGTATACGAGCCCACGCCGGTTATTCGTGCTTCCAAAATCGCCTCAATGTATCGATCGATTACGGTGCGGTCAACTCGGTCGCCGGCCGACAATCGTGCGGGTCGCACGGAAATCGCGTTACCGGAGCGGGTTCCGTGTACCCCGCTTCCGCCTGTGCTTCCGAAAGATTACCGGAATTCGTCGATCCAGCCTTCGAACGCCTCGACCTGGCCGCCGAAGAACTCCTGCAGCTCCTCGGGCGTCATCTCGTCCTCGGTCGGTCCGGGGAAGTTCACCCGCGCGTACTCGATGTTCTCCGCGGTGTAGAAGTCGGGAATCGGCCGTGCGCTCGCGTAAGCGGCGATCGGTCCGAGGGTCACGTAGCCGCCGGCGAGATCGCGCAGCCGCAGCGAGTCCGCATCGCGCCCGTACTGGCCGACCGTCACCGTGAGATTGCCGAGCGGATTGTCGCCGAGATCGAAACCGGCGCGGCGCATCGTCTCGGGCACCTCGTCGAGAATCGCATCGATGTGTCCGTCGACCGCGTAGTTCAGGTTCGCCGGACGCTCCTCGTCCGGCCATGGCCCGTGCAGCAGCACCGTCGAGACGGTGCCTTCGGTCATTTCGTCGAGAATGACCCCGAAGGGGCGGGGGTTCTCGTATCCGAGCGGCTCCATCTCCTCGACGAGCGCCGCCGGCACGAAATCGCTGAAGGCGTGCGGAAGCGTGATGACCGCAAGCGCACGTTCGCCGGTGTCGAGCACCTCGCGCCGGAATACCTCGGCCATGAAGTCGTCGGGCGGCGACTCGCCGACTACGCGGCGCATGATATCGAGATCGTCGATGTCATCCCGCGTTTCGATGTACTCGAAATGAAAGCGCGGGGCGAGCGCCACCACCCGCAGCGCTTCTGAGCCGGCCGGGCGGTCGGCGTTGTAACGGTGCACCGCCTCGAGAAAGTCTACGTACTCCTCGAAGCCGAACAGCATGTGACGACGCATGAAAAGGTCGGCCGCTTCCCTGCGATCGAACTCGCCCTCTCCGTCGAGGAGTGCATCGACCCTGGCCTGATCTTCGGCCAGGAGATGCTCGAACGCGATCGTGTGCACCCCGCTGAGCGCAATGCGATCGACCAGGCCGGCGGCGAACTCGATATGCTGCCGGATCTGCCCGAGCTCGCCGAGGATGACCACCTCGTCGCTTTCGAGCCGGTCGAGCACATAGTCGTCGGCACTCCGATGGTTCGCTTCGAAGTAGTGCGCCGCCTCGCGCACGAGCTCCGGATCGGAATCCGGCCGGCGTACACCGCGACTCGGACGGAAATCGAACGGGTCAAGGAGAATGAACGCGAGGATCAGTAGCCCCACCATGATGTACTTGCGCGAGGGCGTTACAGAGCGTGCCATAGCACTGCGACTATAGCAGAAGGACTCAGCGCCTCGCTATGGGGCGCGTGGCGGGGCGCGTGCATCGACGCACGCCTCCACCGCGCTTTGCGCAGCCGCTACTCCGGCGGCTCGATCGCCTCGAATCGTTCCACCGAGAATCGCGCCGGTCGACCCGGTCCTTCCTCCTCGCGCTCGATCGAACCGTAGATGCGCACCCATCGACCCTGATACTCGGCTCCGAGCTCCTCGGCCTTCTCTCCGACCAACGCCACCTGCCGCCCTTCCTCGGTCGTCAGCGCCAGGTAGGCGAACGGCTCGTTGCCCACCACGCTGACACGTCCTTCCAGGCTCTCTTCGCACGCCATCAGTATCCCTCCGGC
>SLAN01000341.1 GCA_007126865.1 Spirochaetales bacterium
GCCAGCACCCCGGGCACCCCCGGCGCCGCCGCCCCCGCCGACTGACAAAGGAGGCACCATAGCAATGCAGGCTACCCGCAAAACGAAGCTCGTATGTACCCTTGGACCGGCGGTCGACGACTACGAGAGCATTAAACGACTGATCGACTCCGGGATGAACGTAGCACGGTTCAACTTCTCCCACGGAACCCATGACGAGCATAGAGTACGACTGGAGAAGACCCGTCGCGCGAGCGACGAACTGGGCATTCCGGTGGCAACGATGCTCGACACGAAAGGACCGGAGATTCGGACGGGCAACCTGGCCGATGCCGAGAACGTCGAGCTGTTGCACGATGCAAAGATCGTAGTCACGACCGATGAAGTCCCCGGAACGAAAGAACGCATTTCGGTTTCCTACAAGGAGCTTCCGCACGATGTCCGATCGGGGTATCACATATTCATTGCCGACGGGCTGATCGACCTCGAGGTCGACGAGGTGCGAGGAAATGACATCCACTGTACCGTCCGTAACGGCGGCATGCTCGGATCGCGAAAGAACGTGAACGTCCCCGGCGTCCGCGCTCGCCTGCCATCACTGACCGACAAAGACGTGCAGGACATTCTGTTCGCCGTCGAAGAAGGGATGGATTTCATCGCCGCGAGCTTCATTCGCCGTCCGGAGAACGTGGTTGAAATCAAGGACCTCCTTCACCAGCGGGACTCGCACATACGGCTGATCGCAAAGATCGAGGACGAGGAAGGCCTCGACAACATCGACGAGATCATCCGCGTGGCGGACGGAGTCATGGTCGCCCGCGGTGATCTCGGCGTTCAGCTGTCGACCGAACAGATTCCGCTCGCACAGAAGCGAATCATCCATAAGTGCAATCGGCAGAACAAGCCGGTGATCACAGCAACGCAGATGCTCGATTCGATGATCCATAACCCGAATCCGACACGGGCTGAGCTTACCGATGTGGCGAACGCGATATTCGACGGCACAGACTGCGTCATGCTCTCCGGAGAGACTGCCGGCGGGAAACACCCGTTTCGCTCCGTGCAAATGCTCGACCGCATTGCTCGAGCGGTAGAGTCTTCGCCGGAGTATCTGGAGCACTGCCGCGAGTACTACCACTCGTATCGGGAGATCACCCACGACATGGGACATGCGGTGGCGAAAGCAGCATACGTCCTCGCCGAAGATGTCGGCGCGACGGCGATCATCGCACCGACTATGCGAGGCAACAGCCCGAGGCTGCTCGCTCAGTTCCGTCCACCGGCGACCATTATCGCTGTTACCACGAATGATGCGGTTCAGCGGCAGATGCTCATGCACTGGGGAATCGTTCCGATTCGAACCGAAGTCGTAGAGGACTCCGACGCGATGATCCAGAACGCGCTCCGATTGAGCCTCGCCGCCGGCTACGTGAACCGCCTCGATCGTGTGGTAACGGCCGCGGGAATACCGGTGAACTCGCCGATTATGATGAACACCGTCAAAGTTCACTTTCTCGGCAATATTCTGAATCGGGGGCGGGTCGGATTCGGAGGATCGACAAGCGGGAAGATAAAAAAGTGTGATGATGCGGACAGCGCCCGCCGACGATTACGCCTGGACGGCTCCGAAATCCTGCTCGCTCGCGAGTTCACCGCCGAGTACCTCCCGCTCGTGCACGGTCTCGCCGGTGTAGTCTCCGAAGAGCTGAGCTCGGTGCCCCACGAGAAGATACACGATGCCAACCCGTCACTCGTCTATCTCGGTGAGGTCCCGAATGCATTCTCCACACTGGAGAACAACCTGCACGTGAGCCTCGACAGCGACGAACTACTGATATTCGAAGGGGTAATCACCGGAGGCTGAACCGGCTCCACGCGGAGATACGGTATTCGTGCTGTAAGTGCTTGTGCATTGGGCTACAAGAATGTAAGATTCTTAACAGCAGCCTACGAAAAGGATATACACACTATGAACGGGGAAGTGGCTTCACATACCGAGGTCGAACGCCGTGATCGAGTATCCGAACTCGAACTCTTATTCAGTATAAGCCAGATTCTCGTTCGAAGTCTCGACGTAAAGGACACAATTCAGCCGGTTCTGAATGCGGTCGCCGACGGCCTGCAGATGGTTCGCGGGGCGATTACGCTGCTGGACCGCGATACCGGCGAGATCATAACCGAGGCCGCGTACGGGATCACAGAGGAACAGCGACAGCGCGGAATGTACCAGCTCGGAGAAGGGATCACCGGGAAGGTCGTCGAAACCGGTGAGCCTATGGTCATTCCTTCCGTGCAAGCCAACCCGGCGTTTCTCGACCGCACCGGCGCCCGCCGCGGCTCGGAGACGGAGGACGTCAGTTTCATCTGCGTTCCGATCCGGATCGGAAGCGAAACGCTCGGGGCATTCAGCCTCGACCGCACGCGGGCCGATCAGGAGGCCCTTCAGGATGATGTGCGGCTCTTGAGCATTATCTGTTCGATGATCGCGCAGGCGGTCAAAACACGTCAAAGCGCGATGGAAGAACGCCGCCGGCTCATGGCGGAGAACTCGCGCTTGCAGCAGGAGCTCGAAGAACGTTTCCGCCCCGGCAATATCGTCGGCAATTCGAGCAGCATGCAGGCAGTCTTCGATATGATCGCACAGGTGTCGAGGAGTGAAGCCACCGTACTCATTCGCGGCGAAAGCGGCACCGGGAAAGAGCTCGTCGCCCATGCGATTCACTTCAACAGCAAGCGGGCACACAGACCGTTCGTGAAGGTAAATTGCGCCGCGCTTCCGGAAACCGTTATTGAGAGCGAGCTGTTCGGACATGAGAAGGGCGCTTTTACCGGCGCGATCTCCTCGCGCAAGGGGCGCTTCGAGGTGGCAAGCGGCGGCACGATCTTCCTCGACGAGATCGGAGATCTATCGCCTGCAACCCAGGTGAAGCTTCTTCGGGTGCTCCAGGAAAAAGAGTTCGAGCGAGTCGGCGGCAATCAAACGATACGCACGAATGTCCGCATTATAGCCGCCACGAACAAGGATCTCGAGAAGCTTATCGAGGCAGACTCCTTCCGCGAGGATCTCTACTACCGGCTCAACGTTTTTCCGATTCACGTACCGCCTCTGCGGGAACGCAAGAGCGATATCCTGCTACTCGCCGACCACTTCGTGGAGAAGTACTCGCAGGAGAACCATGTCACAATCCGGCGCATCTCCACCCCGGCAATCGATCTGCTGACCAACTACCACTGGCCCGGGAACGTGCGCGAGCTCGAGAACTGTATTGAGCGTGCCGTCCTGCTCAGCACCGACGAGGTTATCCACAGTCACCACCTCCCCCCGTCGTTGCAGAGCGCGGAGAGTACCGATACTTCGCTGCACAGCTCGCTCAACGAGGCGCTCAACAATCTCGAACGTGACCTGATTCTCGATGCACTCAAGAGCACCCGTGGCAATATGGCGCGCGCCGCCCGCCTGCTGGGGATCACCGAGCGCATCATGGGCCTTCGCGTGCAGAAACACGACATCGACCCCCGGAATTTCCGATAACCGCCCGCGGCCCGGTTCATACCACTTCCCGAGCGACTACCTCCTGAACGAACCACGGCAGGATGCTACCAATCGGTTATGTTGCGTATTAGAACCTACGTGTGTGTAGTCTTACATGTCTGAGGCTACAATCATGTAGACTCATTGTGTGTTTTCGACGAGTCAGTCCAACCCGGCCCGGCCGCATCTTCTCCGCCTCCGGGCACGAATCGAGCGGCACGAATCTCTTACAATAAAAAGAGATAGGCTGCCGTCCTCTCTCCGATCAGAACGCTGCGATTATTGTCGACGCTATGTTGGCACGTTTCATGCTTACCTGGAGCCACAAACTCACGAGGAGGACAAATCTATGAATAAACGCGCATTCGCGCTGTTTATGGCGGTTGGGTTACTGTACGGCGGTGGAGCCGCCTTCGCGCAGTTCAGTGCGGAAGTTGCCCCCGACCAGGTCACGGTGGAGCTGTTCCGTGATTCGCTCGACATAATCTGGCTCGCTCTCGGTGCCGCGCTGGTGCTGTTCATGCAGGC
>SLAN01000263.1 GCA_007126865.1 Spirochaetales bacterium
CTTTACGTCGGTAATCTCAATTACCGGACGCAGGAGGAAGACCTGCGAACACTCTTCGCCCAGTTCGGCGACGTCGCGTCGGTGTCGATTATCAGTGACCGTGATACCGGCCGCTCGCGCGGTTTCGCGTTCGTTGAAATGAGCGATGAGAGCGCAGCGAAGTCCGCTGAGGAGGCTCTGAACGGCACCGATTTTGAAGGCCGTGCACTGAAAGTCAACGAAGCGCGACCGCGGGAGAACAACCGCCGCGGCGGTGGAGGTGGCGGCGGCGGCGGATACCGCGACCGCTACTGAATCGCCGACTACCCGTGTCACCTGAGGCCGCTTCCAATCGTTTTGGAGGCGGCCTTGTACTACACCACCCCGGGGCCGTGCCGACGGCATATCGTGGTATGGTCCTTCGCCATTGCCTCATCGATATTATCAGCCGCCCGGTTCCGGTATGCATAGAGGAGGCCTAATGTGCCAAAACGATCATTCAAGGGTGACAAGCGTCGCCGTCAGCTTCAGAAGAAGAAGAAACGCGAGGATAAACTCGCTCGTAAGCAGAATAAGGGTGCCGATGGTAGTGAAGGCGAGTCCGACGACAACGCATATCTGGAGTACTTGAATCCGGGTGGGCCTATGGACGAGCGCTTCACACCCGAAGAAGATGACGAAGGTGATGATGAAGAGGAGAGTGTCGGGCACGAGTAGTCCGGCCCGTTAACACCCACACCGTACCGATGCGGGTCGGATCGTGGTTACCGAGTCCCCACCGGGTACCGATCGATCCGCCCTTGCACCCCTGCATTAGCATCGAAATGAGATCGGCCGATCGCCGATTCGTTTGAATGAGAATTCACAATGCCCGGTGTTGTGTATCGAGCAGTGTCAACGAACCGCATCGTGGCGGAACGGAAACTGCTCGAACATTGACTTAGTGGCAACGCCGGCACTCGTTTCGTGTGAAGTATATTTGCCGAACAGCCGCTCGGCTCCTTCCAGCAGAATATGAGTCGCCACTCCGAGCTGAATCGACTGCTGGGCCTCGAGGTATGCGGAGAACTCGTCCGCTATGCGGATAAGCTCGCCGTCGATCGGACGATAGCGATCTTCGTTGTATTCGCCTGTGATCCGCTCCGTCGATACGACTCTGATTTGCCCATCCTCGACGATGCGGCTATCGAACTCATCTTCCACAAAGTAGCGCACCTCGTCTGCGATCTCGGGAGTCATGTGCGGGTACAGCTCTTCGGCGACTGTTTCATCCTCGATCTTTTTCACAATATCGGGCAGCCCCGGGGTCGCGGTTTTCGTCGGTGCGACGATGTCGCGTGTAACCGCCTCGGGAAGATCGTGAAAGAGCCCTCCAAAGAAGTTGTTGAACCGGCGTCGGGGACAGGCGTGCTGCTGCTCGGACAGAAGCAGCGTGAACACTGCGACCATGAGCGAGTGACCGAGTACCGCGGTCTCCGGGATGCGCGGGGTTCGACTCCAGCGAGTCTGATACCGCAATCGGTCAGCGACGCTCATAACACGGTATAGATCGAGCTCGAGAATAAGCTGCCTCATCCCCGCAAGATCGAGGTACGGCTCCATTCGCCTGCGCAAATCGCTTTCGATCGACGGAACCCGCGGATCGTGATCGTTTACGCCTTTGATGATCCGGAACTCCCGATAACTCGAATAGCTGCGCGCTGCTTCCAGGACCTGCACTGCGTTCGATGGGGCGTCCGGATCGCCTGCGACACGGCGGTATGCCCAGTTGTCGGGCACAGCACTTACATACTCGCGAAACCGTTGGGACAAGCCATACGGCTCGAGTATCGGCGCCACAGCGTCCGCAACCCAGAGATTCAGCCGCCGGTACTCCTCGGGATACTCGATGCGGATTCGACGATGAACCGTTTCCTTGATATCGGAGAGCGCGATCTTTCGCAGCAGATCGAAAACACCGCTGTAAATGATCGTATCCCAGTCTATGTGTTTCCCCTCGCGCTCCTCGAGCTTACCCAGGAAGTAGGCGAGCATCATCGCCGAGGCGCGACGATCCATCTCGTTGAGCTCCATCGGCCGAACGAGATCGTTCCAGCGCTTGACTGAGAATCCGCCGAACAGATGCAGCGCAATACTTCTTTCGATCATATCGTAACCGTAGTCATTTCACGCCCGTACGACCAGCCTCTTGTGGAGCCATTGTAGATAGCGCGACGTCCATTTCCTGCACCGTCCGAACAGTACGCACGTGGTCGGCAAGGTTACGACACGAGTCTATGTCGAGTGATGCGATTCGACGTCGAACGTCACCGACTTGCTCCGGTGCCACACTGACAGCGTCGGCGCCGAGGCCGACGTAGAATGGGAGAAGGAGCGGATCCGCCGCAGCCTCACCGCAAACGGAGAACGGAATACCTGCGTTCGTTGCGCTATCGGCAATAGCAGCGACGGTACGAATGATCACTGGATGGTGTGTTCGATAGTGATCGGTCAGGCGGGCATTGGTCCGGTCAACTGCGAGCATGTACATGACCAGATCGTTCATTCCGATCGACAGAAAGTCGGTTTCAGCGGCGATTTCGTCGGCACCGACGGCCGCTGAAGGGATTTCGATCATTGCACCGAGTTTCGGTTCGGTGTTGTGCGGCGTCTCCTCGGCCGTAAGCTCTGCGAGGCACCGATCGAGCTCGCCACGCGCTTCGAGCACCTCCTCGACCGTCGAAACCATGGGAAGCATGATTCGCAAATCCGCACCGTCTCCCGCACGGAGCATGGCACGAAGCTGATCTCTAAACATCGGCCGGTTGGCAAGGGAGAACCGGATACCACGGACTCCGAGAAATGGATTGGCTTCCGCGGACTCATCCTCGAGGATCTTATCTCCACCGATATCCGCCGTCCGGAGCGTGACCTCGCGACCGGAGAACATTGATACGATGTGTCGGTAAATGTGGTACTGTGTCTCCTCGTCGAGAAGCCCTTTACGGATGATGAATGGAAACTCGCTGCGATAGAGCCCAATGCCGTCGGCCGAGTCGATAGCAGCGAGGGCATCCGCCAGAATATTGACACTCGCAAGGACCTTCACGGAGCCTTCGGCGGTGGGCGACCCGAGCGTCTTCTGTGACCCGGCCGGCTGACCAGCGCCGTGAACCGAGTCGGTTGCTATCTCTTCGTCCGGCTTCGAGCTGGAGAGGGTCACCGCGTCGGCGTCCGCGAGTACCTCGAGGCGCCCGGTATTTCCATCGAGGAGCAGCGGCGTACCGTCACTGATGTTCCGGACCGATCCCCAGGAGGTTGCCAGCACCGGGACTCCGAGCGAGTGGGAAAGAATCGACAAATGTGCTGTGACCGCCACTTCCATGAGAACGAGACCCGCAGCGCCGTCGATCGCGAGGCGTAGAAGCTCAGACGGAAAAACGTGCTCCAGAAGTACGATCTTCCCCGCGACGAACGCTCGGGTCGGTGGATCCGGCGCCAGATTGCCGAGGAGACGATAGCCGAGATCACGCACATCTTCGGCTTTCTCTGCAGTAAGGGCATGGTCCTTATTGGCGATGGAGCCCGCGAGGTCCTCAATGGTGTCAGTAACCGCCCGCTCGGGAGTCAGACCCTTTCGCGCGAGGTCTCGAATACGGCCGCCGAACAACTCGTCGTCCAGCATGAGAAGATGTGCTCGAAAAACGAGCTCGATCACGTCCTCGAATCGTTCCGACCCGTGTGACATCAGTTCGTTCAGCTGCTTCCGTGTCCGATCGAAGGCGGTATCGAGGCGGTTCAGCGCATCCTCTCGCGATTCGTCGTTCGGCAACTGCTCGGGCTCGAGTACATGTGCATCCTCATCGAACTGCAACGCGAGTCCGTAGGCGCGACCGCGTGATAGGGAGGTGCCGTGTAATATGTATGAGTCGTTTCTCGATGCCACTGCTAATGAAATGCTATGCGTGGACCGCGCTCTGGTCAACCTGTTCGTGACGAACGGAATGCGGCAGAATGGACGTGCCCTCCAGTCGCCGGCATCGTGCCGGCTCCTTCCGGGCC
>SLAN01000143.1 GCA_007126865.1 Spirochaetales bacterium
CAAGGCGAACGAAATTGAGTGGCGACGATACCATCTTCGGACAGAGCAGACTCGGACAACGCCTGGGGCGGCTTCGGAAGTCCGAACGGGTTTATCTCCACCACGGGCGCCGCCGAACTCTCGTTGTCGATCGAATTGTGATCGGGCGGGCGAAAGAGTGCCAGATTGTCGTGTCGGACAACCTCGTTTCCCGCCACCACGCGGCGGTGCAGAAGATTCGAGACGCCTACTACATCACAGATCTCGACAGTACCAATGGTGTGTTGGTTAACGGGGACCCGATCAAGCCGGGTACGTACGTTCTCATCAAACCGAGCGATGTCATAACGGTGGGACGAACCGAACTGAGTTTTCTGGCCGGATAGCCGAACCGCAGGGGACACTATCCGCGAATCGCCGCGGTTCGTGACCGGGTGCAAGTGTATGAAGACGGTAGGGTTGATAGGAGGAATGAGCTGGGAATCGACGATTCCTTACTATCGAACCATTAACGATGTTGTTAAAGAAAATCTTGGTGGGCTCCATTCCGCGCGCATAGTGCTTTACAGCGTTGATTTTCACGAGGTAGAGCGATACCAACACCGAGACGAGTGGCAGGCGGCAGCGCAATTGCTGGCTGGTGCCGCGAGATCGCTGCAGGCTGCAGGGGCCGATTTTGTTGTGTTGTGTACGAATACAATGCATAAGATTGCCGCGGATGTCGAGGCGGCTGTCGACATCCCCCTTCTGCACATCGCCGACGCAACTGCGGAAGCCATCGTCGAAACAGGCATTCGGAAAGTAGGGTTGCTCGGTACCCGGTTCACGATGGAACAGGCGTTCTACAAAGACCGCCTATCGCGGAGACATGATTTGGAGGTTGTGACTCCGAAGGAACCAGACCGCGAACTCGTGCATCGGGTGATCTATGACAAGCTCTGCCTCGGTATCGTAGATGACAGCTCCCGCAACGAGTATCGGCGGATAATGACAATGCTATCCGCCCGTGGGGCCCAGGGCATTATCCTCGGGTGTACGGAAATTGCCCTTTTAGTGCAGCCTGAGGATTCACCGGTGCCTCTTTTCGACACCGCAGAAATACACACGCGCGGTGCGGCGAATCTTGCGCTATTGGGAAACACATAGTAAGCCCCCCTAAGCGTCGGCCGAGACGCGCACAAAGTGTCTCGAAGATTATGGATGGACGAGGGTGTTCGCATTGCATGGGCGGCAGTTACATGCACTTGGACCGTTGCGGACGAGACGGTCTCGTGGCATTCTCGTGTAACTCGTTACCATCATTGGCCCTGTCGCGCGTGTGGGCTCATGCCTATCCATAATCTTCGAGACATTAATCATGGACAACGCGCCCAGAAGGATTCGAACCTTCGACCTACTGCTTAGAAGGCAGTTGCTCTATCCCCTGAGCTATGGGCGCCGGAACAATCGAGTCGGGATGGCCGGATTCGAACCGGCGATCTCCTGCTCCCAAAGCAGGCGCCTTAGCCACTAGGCCACATCCCGTCGTGCAGGTTTCGGCGAGTATAGAAGAGGCGCGATGGTGCGGTCAACGATCTGCCTTCAGTTGACATCGCCGCTATTGTCGAGTCGAGAGTGACTCGACAACGTAGTCGGGTGCTTCCCTTGAGCTTTCAGCGCGCTCGCACGGTTTCGGGGTGCTTGGGGGGCGAGCGTGGAGGCGAGAGCACACGGATCCGATGTCCGGGACTGTCACTCGACGTGTTCACCGCGCTCCGATATTCTGCCGCGTTATGAACGACTCGGCGAATGGCGACGAACGCGAGCTGCTTCGGGAACGTGTCCGGGAAGTGCATCGGCGACTGAAGGAGCGCTATCCGGAAACTCGCACGCTGTTACAGTTCGAGAACGGATATCAGCTTCTCATATCGGTGATCCTTTCTGCACAGACTACCGACGCCTCGGTTAACAGCGTTACGCCCGAGCTGTTCCGGCGTTTCCCCGATCCGTCATCACTCGCCGAAGCAAATCTCGCTGAGGTTGAAGCGATCATCAAGCGAACCGGCTTCTTTCGCGCGAAGGCGAAAAACATCACGGCCGCCGCGCATGGACTCGTTGAGCGGTTCGGAGGCAAGGTCCCGGATGCGATGGAAAGCTTGCTTTCACTTCCCGGAGTAGGGCGGAAGACGGCCCACGTCGTTCGTGGGACTCTGTTCGGTAAACCGTCCATTATTGTGGATACTCACTTCAGTCGCGTGACGCGCCGCCTGGGGCTGACCCGCGAGCGCGACCCGGTAAAAATCGAGCGCTCACTTGAGCCGATTATTCCTTCGGAAATTCAGCACGGTTTCAGCATGCGTGTGAACTTTCACGGTCGCGACTGCTGCAGCTCACGCAAGCCGGCCTGTTTTCGCTGCCCGATCGAGCAGCTGTGCCCGTACGAAGACAAGAGAATGTCTGAATCGTGAACCGAATGCGGTCACAAAGCGGGTCGACTACCGGAGTAACGAGGCGATCTCCTCCACTCGCTGCAGGTTGTGCTCCTGCATGAAGGCACGTATGCCGTCGATGGTTCGTCCGGTGACCGTCGGGTCAACGAAATTTGCCGTCCCGATTTGAACGGCTACCGCTCCGGCGAGGAGATACTGAAGCGCCGCGTCGGGACCGTCGATCCCTCCAATTCCGATAAGCGGAATTCCGACGGCCCGTGATACGCGGTACGCGAGAGCGACGCCGATCGGACGAACGGCGGGACCGCTGAGACCTCCGGTCTTTCCGGGCAGCACCGCCGTGAGGTTCTTCACGTCAATCGCCATTCCGACCAGCGTGTTCATACAGCTGATCGCGTCGGCACCTCCCGCCTCGGCGGCGCGCGCAATCTCCGCCGGATCGGTGACGTTCGGTGTGAGCTTGACGATCAACGGCCGCTCCGTGACTGAGCGTACGCGAGTTGTCACATGCTCTACGAGCTCGGGGTTCGTTCCGATCGCGAGTCCGCCGGCTTTCACATTCGGACACGAGACGTTGAGCTCATATCCGGACAACGGAGCGTGTTCTTCGAGAAACTCGACAGTTTCTACATAGTCGTCCTCGACATCGCCGGCAATGTTCACTATCACCGTGCACGCTCGCTGACGGAGCGACGGGTATTTCTCGGTGACGAAACGCTGCTGTCCGACGTTTGCCAATCCGATGGAGTTGAGCAGACCGGCGGTTGTCTCCACAATCCGGGGGATCTCGTTCCCCGGACGTGGTGTGCGCGTTACCGCCTTCGTGTACAGTGCGCCGATAGAGTCGACGTCGATGAGCTGCTCGTACTCACTTCCGTATCCGAATGTGCCCGACGCAACGCCGACCGGATTCGGCATTGTCGTGCGCCCGATGGCCACGCTCAGGTCCATACGATCTCCTCGGAGTCAAACACCGGCCCTTCGGTGCACACTCGGGCGTATTCGGCGGGACCGTGTACCCGGACCGCGCATCCCATGCACGCACCCACCGCACAGCCCATCGTCTGCTCTACGCTCACCCAGCAGCACTCGTTCCGTGCTTTTGCATGCTTATGAACGGCACGGAGCATCGGCATGGGGCCGCATGCGAAGTACTCCAACCTGCGCTCGAGAAGATCTGGCCGGTTCTGAAGCGCATCGGTCACCGTACCGTGAAATCCTGCGCTTCCGTCGTCGGTGGTGAGTATTGTTTCTACGAGCTGAAACTCGATTCGGTCGGGCACGATACCGGCGGTTCGAGCGCCGACGATCAGCACCGCCTCTTGTCCGGAGCTGTGCAGTTCGGCGGCGAGATAGAATATCGGACCCATCCCGATTCCGCCCGCGATCAGCACGGGCAACGTTTCGGAGCGAGGCAGAGGAAACGGAACACCCAGTGGAGCAAGAATATCGATCGTCTCGCCCGGCGACCGTGTTGTGAGTTGCCGAGTGGCGGTACCGCGACGCTCGTACAGCATCGATGCAGTGGAGTGCTCACGATTGAAGCCGCTGAAAGCGAACGGTCGGCGCAGAAGCGGGATTTCGGACTCGGATACGCGAACC
>SLAN01000189.1 GCA_007126865.1 Spirochaetales bacterium
CGTCCAGCTCCCCGAGAAAAGCGAACCGCATTCTTCCCGCTTCCGGGACCGCCTTGTGCAGGATCCGGTCGGCGCGCTCGCTACCGAACGCCTTCTCGAGCACTTCATACGCGTGCATCCACTTCGGCGTCGACTCGCCGCTGGACGGAGTCATGCCGTGCGCCTGCTCCGGCTCTGTTGTTGGGCCGCCGGCTGTGTTCGGGCCGTCGGCTGTGTTCGGGCCGTCGGCTGTGTTCGGGCCGTCGGATCGGCGTGTGCCTCCGCCTTTCGCGCGAGCGGCCGTCATCCGGTTAAGGCCGACGGAATCGGCACCGACACCGAATGCTCGCAACGCCTGGCGCCGCTCGTCGTCGCCCGGCGGCGACATGAGGAGGGATTCGTGAGCGATCCGCTCGATCATACTCGGGGGTAAGCGGCGCAGAACGGCGGCCGCCTGTTCGGCGCCCACCTCGTTGAGAAACACCGCTACCTGACGGATTCTTCGCTGCACGTCGCCGGAATGTTCGTCGCCGGGCTGCTGGTCGCGGGACTGCCGGTTTTCGCGCTGCTGGTCGCGGGACTGCTGATCGCCCGCCGGTGGGGAATCTCCCGGAGCTCCGGTCTTCTCACGGGGCTCCCCGCCAAGGGAACCCTTCTGACCGACCGGCTTCTCACGGGTACGCTTTTCGCCGCCACCGTGCTCACTGCCGCCGTGTTCACCGCCCCCGGGGTCGGGCCCGAACGAACCCTCGTCGTGTTCGGCACCCTCTTTTTCGCTCTTGCTGTTCGATGCTCCGGAGGCTCTTCGATAGGCGTCGATTCGCGGATCGTTATTACCCATTCTGCCCTCCCAGTTTCCAGATTTCACTGTAGCTTCGGGTCTGCGTGCGGGTCAACAGAATCTCTTCGGCACATCAGTTCAATACGGCCTTGACACATACGGTGCGCTCTCTTAGTATTCGCTTCAGTTTCGATTACAGGCCGCTGTAGCTCAGTCGGTAGAGCAAGGGACTGAAAATCCCTGTGTCAACGGTTCGATTCCGTTCGGCGGCAATCCTACCTACCATTCGGTCGTCGACAGGGGAGCTCGGCGGCCGTATAATCTTCTGACGTGATACGACTACCGCGTACGCTCTTTCTGACCGGGGCCGATCGAGGGCTCGGTCTGGCACTCGTTGAAGAATTTCTCCGACACGGTGTGCACGTATTTGCCGGAATTCACAGTTCGAGCGCCGAGATCCGCGGATTGACGAACGTCGATTACAGCCTGCTGACGCTCATCGACCTCGACGTAAGTGTGCCCGACTCGATTCGCGCCGCGGTCGCAGCAGTCGACCGCCATACCGACTCCCTGGACGTATTGGTTAACAGTGCCGGAGTGCACCTCGAGGACAAGCGGGTTCCGCTCGAGGAGCTCGACTTCGACGACGGACATCTCGAACGAAGCATGGCGGTGAACGCCTTCGGCCCTCTACGCGTGGTTCAGGCATTTCTCCCACTTCTCGAAGAAGGTACGGGGCGACGCATTGTGAACATCACCTCCGAGGCAGGAAGTATCGGTGCCTGCTGGCGCGACCGCGAATTCGCCTACTCCCTATCGAAGTGCGCGGCGAACATGGCAACGCGTCTGCTGAACAACTATCTCGAACCGAAGGGGTTTGATGTGCTGGCGATACATCCCGGGTGGATTCGCTCTGAGATGGGTGGGCCGGAGGCCGATCTCTCCCCGGCGGAAGCCGCAACGGAGGTAGCCGGGCTTATTCTCGGACCGCTTCCCGAAAACGGGGCGATCTATATCGATCACCGCGGCAACAATCTGCCGTGGTAAAGGGAGGGAGACTGATTATGCGCGCGTTGATACTGCTTGGAGGCAGTTGGCACGATTTCGAGGGGTTTGTCGCGAGTGCGCGTGACCTCCTGGACGATTGGGAAATCGAGAGCACGTACGATCTCGACCGGTTACTCCACCTCGACGAGGAGCGACCCGATCTGGTCATAAGCGACACCTGCTTCGCCCGCTACGGCGACGGCCGCGAGGAGCCCGGGCCGTTCGGTATGCGCGACGAGCAGGTCACCGCGCTACGCGAGTGGGTTCGCGAAGGGGGAGCTTTTCTACCGTACCATTCGGGAACGGTCATGGGCGATTCGAGCGTGGCGCTCGCCGAGTTGGCCGGCGGCGCGTTCGTTGAACATCCACCCCAGTTCTCCTTCCCGGTGTATCCGGTATTCGGCGATCATCCGATTACCGAGGGCATAGAAGCGTTCGTTGTGCACGATGAGTTCTATAAGGAGCGGCTCGTCGATACGGTGGATGTGCATCTTGTCGGCGTCGACCGCGGTGTGGCGTACCCGCTTGCCTGGAGCAAGCACGAAGGACGAGGGCGTGTCGCCCACATTGCGCTCGGACACTCGGCGCTGGTATGGGAGCATGCGTCGTACCAGCGTCTGATGCGCAATACCGTGGCGTGGGTTACCCGGCAGCGTGTATAGTGCACCGAATTCTCACGTTCTCACCCACATAATGGTCGGAAAATCCCGCTTTCTGAATCGCTGCGAGTTGATACCCGCACGGTCGACCAGCTACATTATCAGTATATGAGCACGGCCGTGTACGAGTACAACGAACGAAAGGTCGAGCAGCGGCTGGTCCGAACACTGAATCGCCGTAAACGCGAAGCAACCGTTGCGGACCTCGTAGCCGAAACCGGACTTCCCACATACCAGGTCGAGGAGACGATTAAGCGGATCGTCAACGACTACCAGGGACACCTCAGGGTAACCGAATCGGGCGAAGTGCTTTACCACTTCCCGCACGGCCTGCGGAACCAGGTCAGCGGATTCATTCCGAAGACGAAGCGAATGCTCCGAAGAGTCGGGGCGTGGGCGGGCCGTGTGCTCAAGACCGGCTTCAAGGTCTGGACGATGGTAATGCTCGTCGGCTATTTCGTCGTCTTCGTGCTTCTCCTGGTGCTGGCGGTCGTCGCTTCGATGGCCGCTCAAGCGAAAGGCGGAGGCGGCCGAGGGCGCGTGGGCGGCTTCGGCATGTTCTACCTGACGACCCGAATCGCACAGTTTTTCCTCTACCTCTGGATGTTCAGCGGCTCGCGCCCGGATGCACGCGGTCGGAAACCGAAGGGCCCGCCACTGCACCAGTCTGTGTTCGCGTTTGTGTTCGGCAGCGGCAATCCGCTCGCCGACTGGGACGAGCGCGAGCGACGGGCGTTCATCGGCTTTCTGAGAGAGAACTCGGGAGTCGCGACGATCGAGGATGTTATGCGTCTGACCGGTCAGTCGTACGATCAGGCGCAGATCCTCATGAATCGTATGCTGGTCGAGTACAACGGACAGCCGGAGGCCACCGACCAGGGCACACTGATCTACCGCTTCGATGAGGTCCTCCGGACGGCGGATGAGAGCTCCGACAGCAGTCTCGGAACCGTTTTTCAACGCGAAATGAAGCCGTTGATACCCTTTAACAACAATAAATCATCGTTGAACGGCTGGATCGGCTTTTTCAACGGCTTCAACCTGCTGTTCGGCACCTACTTCACCGCTCTCACCTTCGCGCTTCCCTCTCTAACCGGCGAGGGATTCGGTGGATTCTACCTCCTCGTAGTGGCGCTGTTCGCACAAATCACCGCCACTCCGGCGGCAGCGGTTACCATCGTCTTCTGGGTGATGGGACTTGTTCCGGCGGTCTTCTCGGCGCTCTTCTACCTGATTCCGTTGGTCCGGCGCCTGAGGGAGAAGAAGATGAACGAACTCAGCCGGTACCAGAATGTCCGCAAGCGGGTGATCAACGCAATTCTCGAGTCACCCGAAGAGGTAGACCCGGAATTCATCGATATCGGCGAAACCGCTGGGGTTTCGCGCTCCGAGGCGGGCGATATCGTCCGCCGGGTGATCTCGGAGCTCGCCGCCGAGCGCGGAGCGGAAGTGACGGAGAAACGTGCGGCGACCGAGAGCCAGCCGGCCGCCTATCTTTATCACTTCCACGATATCGCGCGCGAACAGGCCGATGTCGAGAGGA
>SLAN01000150.1 GCA_007126865.1 Spirochaetales bacterium
CACGACGCCCGGTTACCGGAATCCGACACGCTTACGGATATCCGTATTCCGCTGTCGACCGACTACCGCCTCCTCATAAACTGGCCGCGTAAGTCGTTCAATGACAGTTTCCGGCAGGTCAGTTACTCGCAGATTCTCCACTACGCAGATCTTCTCGATTCGCTTCAGCAGAATCTCGGACTCATGCGCGATGCCGGTTACTTTCAGTTCTTCGGTGGCACTTCTCCGACCGACATCATACGATTCGCGGAGGAGCTTCGACGCGAGGTAATGCTCGAAGAGCGTTCGGTCGAGTCGTTCGATCAGTATGCAGGAATCATGCAAGCCTTCGTCGCCGAAACCGATACGCTGCTGAACGGTCAGACCGAGGAATCTCTGATCTCGTATATCGAAGAGTTTCGCGCCGTTGCCGATAACGACGAGGAACTGTCCGAATACGAGGCCATCATCGCGGAGGCGCGGGATGTGTTTGAAAGTACTCGCGGGATCTTTGACGCGCTTACTTCGCTTCGCGAGGAGCTTGCGAAACAGTTCGAGAACTCCTTCGTTATTATCGGCCAGACCGGTGTCGGTACGGTCGATATCGGTGTAAATCCGTTCGAAGGAGAGTACTTCAACGTAGGGACACATGCGGCAGTGGCGAACACTATTCTGCAACGCGACTTCCTGGTCGAGGAGTCGCGCTGGATTTCTGTTGTGCTTGCTGTTGTGCTCGGCCTCGGCGTGGGGTTCGGTACAGCGCGTCTCGACACGAAGAAAGGCATCCTGTTCGGGATTCTCTCGCTCGCTGTCGTAACGGCGGGTGGTGCCGCGTACTTCCTGCTCACGAGCCGCTATCTACCGCTTCTCACACCGATTACCGCGGTCGCAGTCGCATTCGTCGCTACGAGCACGACATCGTCGGTTCGCAACTCGGCGGAGCGAGCGTTTCTGCGCAACGCATTCTCCCGCTACCTGTCGGCCGACGTAATCGGTCAGATACTCGACAACCCGGATCGCCTCGCGCTCGGCGGCGACAAGAAGTTCCTCAGCGCGATGTTCACCGACATTCAGGGCTTCTCAACCATATCCGAGAAGCTCGATCCTACCGACCTGGTCAGACTCCTCAACGCATACCTCACGGCAATGAGCGACATTATCCTCGACGTACGCGGGACGATCGACAAGTACGAGGGTGATGCGATTATCGCATTCTTCGGCGCACCGATCGACGATCCCGAACATGCAGCGAACGCGTGCCGCTCGGCGATCCGAATGAAGCGCGTTGAAGTAGAGTTGAACGAGCGCTTCCTCGCCGAGCAGATGACACCGAGCCCGCTGTCCACCCGTATCGGGATTAACACAGGAGACATGGTCGTGGGAAACATGGGTACCGAGCGGAAAATGGACTACACGATCATGGGACATGCGGTGAACCTCGCCGCCAGGCTCGAAGGAGTGAACAAGCAGTACGGCTCGTATATCCTCGTCAGCGAATCGACACGCCAATGGGCGGGCGATGAGTTCCTGTTTCGACGACTCGACAGAGTGAGGGTTGTCGGAGTCAGCGAGCCGGTTCAGCTCTACGAGTTGCTCGACGAGCGAAACGCTGCAACTTCGGAGATGATCGCGCGGTTGGAGCAGTTCGAGCACGCGATCGATCTGTTCCAGAGTCGCCGTTTCAGTGAAGCGAATCGGCTGTTCGCAGAACTATCCCGCTACGAAGGTGATAGAGGTGCGGCGGCAACGTACGCCGCGCGGTGTGCCGAATACGGGAAATCGCCGCCGAAGGAAAGCTGGGACGGGGTGTACAACCTGATTCAGAAATAGAGGCCAATACGGAAATAGGGGGAGCCGCAGGTGGCCGTCGACCGACCGCCTGCGGGGACGTTTCGCCGCTTACTCGAGCACGAACTCGATAATCAGCGTAGCCGGCCCTACCTCTTCGATCGCGACCTCGCCGTCAGGAGGCGCTGTCTCCTCGTCATCTCCACCCGGCGTGAAGGGAGAGGTAATCGCCTGGCGGGCCCTCTGTGCAGCGGGTGCAGCCGGGGCGCTATAACCGTCGGTTTCACTCTGCTCGCCGGCACTTACCACACGCTCCCGCCCGAACGCGTTCGTAATCGCAACCACACCATCGGTAACGGTCAGGGTGTCGCCGTCAAACGAGAAACTCGTCCCGCGAACCGAAGCGGTGGCCACCGGGCTACGCACCTCGAACTCCGTCGGCCTCTCGGCCGTCCGCTCGACTTCGCCCTGAATTCGGCCTACCTCCAAATTGAGCGCAGAACGCTCCACACCCTCTTCGACCACGAGATCCTCGATCGCCATTCGCGTTAACGCTTCCACAGTTATGACCGCCGAATCACCGACCGCCAGGACCGCTTTGGACCCGAAGCCGGTCGATATCCGCGAGTCGATTGGTACAGCGTCGCCCTCCCGGAGTGCCACCCAGTCGCCGCCGTCTATGCTCACATCAACCTGTCCCTCGATTTCCTGCGCAAAGGCACCGAGTTCCTCCTGGGCGAACAGCGGTGCCGCAGCGAACAGAAGACCAACAGCCACTACTGAAATCGTCGCGCCAATATTCCGTATCATGAATCAAGCTCCTCTCGCATCAGTATCTCATCGAAAGCTCGAATCGGCCGATGAACTCCGGATCATCGCCTGTCGTCTGCCCCGGGAAGAATCCGCCGGCCCAGAGCCGGGCGCCGAGATCGGAGAACGGACGCGCGGTGAACCGCCCACCGGCTTCCGTCCCACGATAACCGTCGTCGGCGGTTGGATCGGCGTGGAAGGCCGGGCTCCCGTACACCGAAAGCTGCAGCGATCGTGCCCCCCGACGCGGAGATCGGGCGAACGGCCGCACCGAGTAGTCGAGGGTACCGAGAAGCAGATCGCCGCCGGAGTACGACTTCAGCAAACCGAGCGACGGGTTGGATATCGGATTGTAGCGGTCGAACGGTCCGACGTCGCCGCTACCGTAGCGAGATTCGAGAGTCACCACGTGGCGATCGTTGGCACCGAGGAAGTAGCGGGCACGGAGGCGGCCGGCGAGCCCATATCCGAGCTCAAGCTCTTCCTCCGGGCGATCGAGCTGTTGGAACATCCCGGCCACGGATGCATCGTAGTAGAGCCCGCCGGCGATCGGCCCATCCAGCTTCAGGTATGCGTACTGAGAATCGAGGCGTTCCTCCGGTGCGGTCAGATCGTCGCCGACCCTGCGGTCGAATTGCGCTACCGCTCCTATCGATACACTCTGCCGACCGAGAACTTCCGGCAACCCCACATCGGCGAGAGCGACGATTCGGGGCGGGCCGAACCATGTCTCGCCGGTACTCCGGTCTACGAGGTCGGGAAAGCTCATAGCCACGTTGGAATTATGAATTCCGATCAGGCCGGTATACCCGGCGGCCAGGCGTATATCGACGTTCGGCATATCGATATCGAACGCGATCCCGTCCATACGGCTCGAAAACACGAGCTCCGACGGTTCCGACACAGTGATGCGTCCGATTCGCTGCCGAAAAACTGCCCCCGGTACCGGGGTATGCGGGAAGACACCGCCGAGGCGCAGATGGTCGATGTCAGGTCGCCACTGCGTGCTCCACGTTCCGTCTTCCGCCTGGGCAACAATGCTCGTAAGACTCGCTTCAAACAGGAAACTAAAAGTACCGCGATCGCGGACTTCGGGGTCGGAGCGCAGGAACGCCGAGAGTATCGAACGGAACGACGGACGTTGCTCGCGAAGCTCACTCCTGTGATTCAGGTTGGCACCGACATCCACGGCATCGAGCCCCGTTCCCGTGAGCCGTACATCCGGCTCCGTCAGGCCCGGCATATCGTCCTGTGCTCCCGCCGAAACTGCAACCAGGAGCAGCACGGCAATCGCGACACCGGCCACATTTGCTCGCGGCCGTCCGACGAACCCACACACACTGTTATTCATGCCTCGGTAACTCATGACTCGGTATCCTCAACAAAGGCCAATACGCGCCCGACAATCCGCATCGCACGTCGGCCGGAGAA
>SLAN01000228.1 GCA_007126865.1 Spirochaetales bacterium
GAACCGTGAGTCACCAATCCGCACGAAGAGATTGCCGTAGGCGAGCGATGCGCTCCAGAGGGTCGCGTCGTAGCGATCGGAGTCGTTTTCCAGGAGCGCGAACGGGATCTCTTCGTTCCGCGCGATGACTCCGAGTCGTACGAGATCCGGCTCGTACGCCGGATCCGGATCGCGGTCATCGGAGTCGTAGAGGAGAACGTATTCCCCGAATCCGGCCGCCTCGAGAGCGTCATCGGTTGCGGTGCGATGCGCGGCTTCTTGCCCCGCGCGCAGCTCGTCCGGCAGCAACTCGGGGAAGCCGTCGTAGCGGGCGTAGTCGAGCGCTTCGGGAGGCGTCGCATCGAGCGCGCTCGGCTCGAATATCACGTTTGCGTCGGGGATCAGGACGAGCCCGTTGCGTGTCTCGCTCGGAAGCGTCTCACCGGCGGCGGCCGTGGCCGCGAGCACCAGGAGCAGAAGCACGGTGGGCGCCGCTGGCGGTGCATAACGGTATGCCGCGGAACGGTGCGCGCGGCCGGCCGGTCGATACGCGGTCACCGCTTCGCCTCCCGATATGCGCGTTTGAGGCGGAAGAACGGCCCGATTCCGAGGCGTGCCATGAGCTCGAGCTCCTCGATTGCGGCGATAGCGCGGCGGCGCTCATCATCACCAATAGAGAGTGCCCGGAACTCGTCGACGTCGAGCTGCACCGTGTTGCCGGCTGTATCTACGACGAGATCGAGGGCCAGATCGTCGGCCGCTATGCTCGCCGACCCGATTGCCGCCGGGCGGGTTATGTTGCAGTAGAAACCGCGAAGCGATCCGTCCGGAGCGTAGATCTCGAAAATATTGAAGTGACGCGAGCTCCAGAAGTGCTCGACCATCCGGTCGCCGTGTTCCAGCGCGAAGAGCTCGACATCGGCGCGGTCGAGTGCGAAGTGAGCCTCTACGAGCGCGTAGCCCCATCGGAAGTCGAGCACGAGCGGTGTCGCTTTGTAGCGGATTTTCTCGACCCCGTGAACGTCGAGTTTGACCACATCGATCGATTCTCCCATTGCGCCTCGCAGAAGACTATGGAGGTGGTTGCCGTGAAGGTCAACGAGCTTGGCGAGCCGTGCCGCCGCAGCGACTCGTTCGCCGGCCGGCGCCGGCGTGATCTGCCGGCGCCACCCCGCGCCGAAACCACATCCGCAGCCCGGCATTCGGTAGTATACTATACATATGGCCGGCTACGACGATGGCGTCGACCTCCGCGACAGACGGAGCGATGCCGAGCCGGAAGGAGCACCTCGACAAGCAGGCGAGGCCGATCGTACCCGCAGCGACTCCCGTATACCCTCGGACAATCGCCCGCGCAGCGATTCTCGTGTCCCCTCGGACAATCGTCCGCGCAGCCGCAGGCGCTGGTACACCTATCCGATTACCAACTTCTATCCCGGCTATAGTAACAGTGTCGGTCGGCTCGATCGCATCGCCCCGATCTCTTCGGTGCGCATGCAGCGGGTACTCCCGCGTTACAACATGTCGACCGAGCAGACACGCACGAGCGGGCTCGGGCCGCCGCTCATCGACTATCCGGTGAGCGTGGAGCTCTCCGGCGAGCACGGGTCGCCGTTCAGTCGCATGGTGGAGGAGCGGAGGGCCCCGGCCGGGGCCGCCGGTGGGCGAGGGGAGGGTTCGGATGCCGGCGAGTGCGCCGGGGCTCTCGACAGCGCTCGCACCGGCCGATCGTCGCGCGGCGGAGCGACAGACGAATCCGAAGAGATTGACGACGACCTGCGGGGGCGAACCGTCGATATCGAGGTGTGACGCGTTTCGGGCGCCGGGCGGCGACTGAACCTTGCTGCGAATCGGCGCTTCGCCGTACGCTGTCGGGACCGTGAACCGACCGACTGCGAAAAGTGGGACTATCGGGGCGCTTCGTGCGTCGGCGATGAGTTTACATCACCATTTTCTCGAGCAGTGCCGTGCCCCATTCGGTATCGTGCGCACCGTTGGCCCGTGGACCTGGGTACAGGTCCACCCCGATTTACCTGTTCGCGTCTATCCGGCCGGCGATTCGCTCGACCGGGAAGAGCGGTCGTCGATAGAGGAAGTCCTCGACGATATTCGCGGCGAGCGAAATCCCGCCGAGATCCGCTGGCTTCTGTGGGAGCCGCCCCGTCGTGATACACTCCGTACGGCGCTTCGGGCTGCGCGGCTGTCGCATCGCGGCGACTTTCCCGCCATGAGCGGATCGCTGCACGGGGCAGGTCGCCCGGCAATGAGGGACGGTGTAGTTCGTGCGGCTGCACGGGAGGAGCTCGACGTGCGACCGGTGCGCTCGACTGCGGAGGCGGAAGAGTGGGTGCGCATCTATACCGAGGCGAACGAGTATGACCGTACCACGACTTCCGCGTTTCTCGAGACATTGCCCGAAGCATGGCGACGGCGTACCGACAGCGAGTGGTACCTCGGATACCGGAGTGAACGGGCGGTGACGTGCGCGAAGCTCCGACTCGAACCGGACCTCGAGCACGGTGAGCGGTATGCCGGGGTCTATCAGCTGGCAACGCGCCATGCACACCGGGGGAGAGGATATGCCGGTGCGGTGATGGTGGAGCTCATGGCTCGCGCGGCCGAACGCGGCTGCACGCGGGCGCTCCTTCAGGCGGAGCTGGAGGCGCAGCGGCTGTACGAACGGCTCGGTTTTGCAGTCGACAGTGCGCTCGTCGTTTACGAGTTGAAGGGCTGACCGTATGGTTCACGAGTTGAGGGGTTGACTGCGTGCCGAGAGTCGCGTTTGTTACCGGTGGTACCGGTTTCATCGGAAGCCACATCGTCGATCGGTTGCTCGCCGACGGGTGGGATGAGGTTCGATGTCTCGTCCGTCGCGACCCGAAGTGGCTGCGGGGCAAGCCGGTGGTTCGGGTTACCGCTACCCTCGACGATTTCGCGCGGTTCGCCCGGGCTCCGATGTTCGCGGCCGGTCTCGATGACCTTCAACGCGCACTCTCCGACGTCACACACATTTTCCACTTCGCCGCGCTCACGCGGGCGAAGAGCTGGAGTGAGTTCGTTACTGCAAATGTGCTCGCCCCCGTCGGCCTGCTCGAATGCGCCGCCGGGGCCTCGACCCGCCTCGAACGCGCCGTGGTGGCCAGCAGCCTCGCGGTCGTCGGTACCGCCGTGGAGGGCGTTGCCGACGAGCGCGCTGCAATGCAGCCGGTAAGCGCCTACGGGCGCAGCAAAGCCGAGCTCGAGCGGGCGCTCGGGACTCCGTCGGACCCGCAATCGCTGCACGGGCGCCTGCCGATTACCGTCGTTCGACCTCCGGCGGTCTACGGTCCGCGCGAGCGCGACATCTACACCTATTTCCAGGCAGCCTCGCGGGGGGTGTGTGCCGTCCCGATCGACCGGCGCCGCCGGTTGAGCCTCCTCCATGCGCGTGATGTAGTCGCCGGTACTATGCTCGCCGCCGAGCATCGCGATGCCGGCGGGAGAACATACTTCCTCGGCCCGCCGGAGACAGTCGGATGGCTCGATTTCGCTCGCGAGGTTCGTTCCGCGGTTGCCGCGCAGCTGCGCCGGCCTGTCCTGACGCTGCCGGTGCCGCGCCCGGCGTTCCGCGCGGC
Organism: Spirochaetales bacterium; assembly: GCA_007126865.1. Taxonomy (GTDB): domain Bacteria; phylum Spirochaetota; class Spirochaetia; order DSM-27196; family SKKC01; genus SLAN01. The sequence goes on from SLAN01000228.1 coordinate 3,594, forward strand.
CGGGGCGTTCGTCGAAGATATCGCGTCCGCGTTCGGCATCTTCCCCCCGTTCCACCGCGAGAAGGCCGCCGAGATGCTCGACGCGTGCGCCGCCTGTTCGAGCGCGCTCGCCGCGTCGGAGATTGGGTATGCCCCCCAAGTGCCGATTACCGAAGGAGTTCCGGAAACGCTCGCGTGGTACCGCACGCGTGGGCTCGTATGAGTGCTGTACAGCCGGAGTCCGGAGAAACGCAACAGGCGGCAATCCGGTTCGGCGAGTCGATTGCGCCGGCCGTTTGAAAAGTGCATTGCGAGTTACTACACTGTGGAGTACGAGGAGGCTTCCGCATATGACAAACGGAATCGCACAAGCATCTACCGCTATGCATCAAGCTCAGC
>SLAN01000167.1 GCA_007126865.1 Spirochaetales bacterium
GGGCACGTGAGCGAAATCTGCGCGTCCAACGCTCTTCGGTTGTTCCCAGTATCAAAAGGTCATCTGGGCTCTGGGAGTTGAATATAAGCTCTTTGTCCCGGACGTACGCATCCATATCGTCTCGGTAGTAGTTCTGATGGTCGGGGTAGATGTTGGTAACTACGGCGATCGACGGGGCGAGCCGAACTGTGCCGTCGCGGGCCGACATGCAGAGCGGAAGATCGCCCAGTTGGAACGAGCTGAGCTCGAGCACGACGGGTGTAGACTCGTCGATTTCGTCGAGAAAGGAAAGGGGGCTGACGGTGATGTTACCGCCGAGACGCGCGGATGGATATGCGGTGCGGAGACCGGCGTGGATCAGACTGGCGACACTGCTCTTGCCCTTGCTTCCGGTTACCCCGATAAGTGGTCCCCGGAACCGGGAGAGGAAGAGTGAAAGATCGGTTTCTATACGACGTGCGTGTCTGAGAATCGGGGCATCGCGTGGAACGGCCGGGTTTTTTACGACGATGTCGGCGCCGGATATATCGGAATCGCTGTGACCGCCGTATACCTCCCGTTCCGCCATACCGGCGATCAGGGAGCGCGAATGCTGGAGCCGATCGGCGGACTTGGAGTCGGTGATCGTTACCCGGGCACCGTGGCGAAAAAGGTAGCGGACGGTTGCGACACCTCCGCCGTGCAGCCCGAGCCCGATAACCGTGACCCGGAGACCCTCGAATTCGTTCAAGCGGTCACACCTCGTAGCCGTTCAGAGCAGCGATTCTGTACGATCCGGGCGCTGCGCCGGCTACTCCACTTCAAGCACGTACTCCTTTCGATCCTCTTCGGTCAGGTATGCGCGCGTTCGAATAGCGCCGAACGAACGGCGAACCCAATCGGAAATCGCCTCACGGAGCGAGCGGAACAACTCCAGCTCTCTCGAGAATGGAGCGCCTCGCAACACGGACTCGATCTCTCGCAACCACGGTGTTACCGCAGCCAGGACCTCCGACAATCGTTGAGCCGCACGGCTCAGCTCGCTACCTGACCATGCCGGAGGGGCGTGTGTGACGCTCCGAAAACGACACGAGAACGGGTAATACGGGTAAAGCGGGTGCTCCTCCGGCTCCACGAGTGCCGACAGGAACTTCGTGAGGTCGCGGTCAATCCAGATCCCTTGAGCAAAGTAGCCACGCCCGCGTTCTCCGATCCACGTCTCGTTGATCAGTCTCTGCGGTTGCGTTTCGCCTGCGACAGTCGGAACGAGATCGATTTCGACGAACACGTCTCGACTGTAATACTCGCTGGTGTAATTGTTTCTCGCCGGTTCGATCCTGTCGGCGTGACCGGGGCGGGCGGCCAGATCGATATGGACGACCAGACGGGTCGGTGTGGGCGCGTCGTCGACAGGGCGGGAGAAAACAGGCCGGAGCGTCCGTGCAGGATCGAACTCGAAGCTCGTATCGGCGAATAACTCGGGAACCCACCTGACGAGCTGATCGACGACATAGTACAGGCGTGAGACGTAGTCGTCGTCCGGCTCGCGCCGGCGGACATCGTGGTGGATGGGGAACGATGAAACGTGTATGGAACCGGGAAGGCGTATGAAGTGCTCTTCGTCTTCGGTAAAGTGTCGGGTTGTTCCCGGCGGATCACGGAATCCGATCAGTGATCCCGAAAGCGACTCCAATCGGTCGGCCATCTCGCTCGTTTACTCACTCGAACTCGGGAGGCTCGAGTCTGGTCTGCGTCAGGTGTTCGATCTCGTAGATAACCCAGTCATCCCCGTCGAGGCGCAGACGCACCCGATCCTCGCGCCGCACACCCAGGCTGCGTCGTTCGGCGGTCGCGGCCTCCGGAGTTTCTTCGATGTCTCCGGCGTCGTCCGGCGTCCACCGCTCGTACCGTACGATGTACTCGCGCTCATCGTCGGCTCCGGTTTCAACGGGTTCCGTTTCCAGGCCGGTCACGCCGTACAGCCATGAGTCTTCCGGAATCGCCTCACGGCCTCCTTCGTCCCATTCGGCGGCGCTCACGACTCCCGTCGTCATCTCAACACCCATCCGCATTCTCGAGATAACAAAGAGATTCGTCACCTCACGGATCATACCTGAGCCGGCGCCCTCGATGGTGGCGTCGCCCATGAGCTCGTGATCCAGATCGTTATGTGCCAGATAGAATGCCCGTACGACCTCCTCGGAGGACATACCCGCTGTCTGTCTCGGTGCAAGCCGATTGCGAATAATCGTTGCCGGAATTGTCCCTACTATGACCACTATCACCAGAACGACGAGTGCCTGTTTCCAGTGCTTTCGGACGGTCTCGCGGCGAGTAAGCTGCTGCTTCATTGCCCGCTGCTTCTGCTCGGCATCCTTGAGTATGCGGTCACGCTCCTCATCGGTAATCGGGCGCGTGACGCCGCTGTCACGCCAGTCGTGGAGTACCTCCACCCACTCATCGGCGCCGAGTACCTGGTCCATCCTGAGACAGCGATGAATCAGGGTTGCCACATCGTTTCGCAAGTCGGGACGCCGGAGAGTGGGATCGAGTACGCTCTCCTCGCGAATCATGGTGTGCAACTCCGCCTCGTCGTCGGAGTAGTATGGCCATGAGCCGGTCAGGACGCGATGAGCCAGCGCGGCAAGTGCGAAGGATGCATTCTTCTCGTCCTTGTGATCGGGATGATTGAACAGCTCGAACTCGAATCGTCGCGTCTCTTCGTCCTGCTGGTCGCGAATCGCGTCGACCAGTGTCTCGGGCAGCAACAGGACGCCCCCGTCGTCGAGGAAAAGGACGCCGCGCCCGTGAATGTGCTCCGGTGCAATGTTATTGTACGTCGCCGTTCGAAGTGCATGGGCAAGTCGGTCGAGATATGCGAGCGCTGTAGTCTCGTCTTCGTTCAACACATCGCGCAACGGTCTGCCTTCGACGTACGGACCGTACACATAGAGCGACCCGGAGTGCTCGGTTACCCCCGCGGTATTCCATCGGTCGCAGGAATCGCCACGGATAATCCACCCGTAAAGGTTGGTACCTACCGAGAGTTTTCGGATGGCAAAACTCTTTCCCGGGATTCCTGTCGCGACGCCGAGAAGAGTATTTCCGTCACGTTCAATGCGCACAAATCCGTTGGAAAGCGACGAGACGTTCATACCGCAATAATGATGCTTCCGTGAACGATCTGTCAAAGGCTGCGACAGGCAGCGGATGCGTACTCGGTGCTGGAACCCGCGTTGCCGTCGAAATCGCAACTCGACCCGCGGGTGAGTATTTCGAGCGAGCATGAGTCGGGCATCACTGCGTCGAACAGGGCAAGACAAGTAGCCGCAGGGTACCCGCGGCCGGCACGCTTACGCGGGAGCACCTGACCTATCGTTCGATCCGCCAAATGCTCGACGAGCGTGTCGGCTCGTCGTCGAGCGGATCCGGCCGAACCGCCCTGGGTTATGTTCGACGAGCATATCCACAGGACGCGCGAAGGTTGAAGGTCGGAGGTGCACTCTTTGAGAGCCGACGCGAGATCGGCGACCTTCGCCGCAGTAAGATTCGGTGTGAGAACGGGCAGTATCTCGGCTGCCGGAAAAAGGAATTGTACGAACGGCAGCACCGTCTCAACGCTCGGCGTCTCGAAGTGCGGAATATCGTCGCGTCGAAGGAATCTCAGCGAGCGAACCAGCTCATCAGCTCGCTCTCGCGCGACAAGGGTATCTCCCATCGGCGTGCGAAACAGGTCGGACTCCGGAACCGCCGGTGTCCGGTGCGTATCGTGAGTGGCCGCGGCGATCACTCCCACCAACTGCGGTGATGTAGCCGCCGCCGATTTGAATGCCGATGACTGGTGGAGCCCGGAATACTGAAAGCTTCCGTGAGGACTCACGATACCTGTGGCGTTCCCGGCGAGCTCTTCGGTTCGCAGAAGCAACGTTCGCACCGCTTCGCGCAGGGCCGTGGCTGACTGCGGATAGA
>SLAN01000259.1 GCA_007126865.1 Spirochaetales bacterium
AAGCTTCAGCCTTCGATGCTGTTTTTACTGCTTCAACATTCTCCCTCGCCTCAAGGAACCGTTTCGCCGCAGTAGGAAAGTCTTTAGTTGTATCAACAATTAAAATCCTGGAATATGCCAACATGCACCACACCCGCAAAAGTTAATTTAATTAGCCTTGTAGAGTTTTTCTTTTACACCCGCTACCAGCGCGCCCTTTGGGATACAATATTTCAACCAAGGCGAAGAGCGCTATTGGCAGACTGCCCATTTTTATCTGCTTTATTTCCCATTTTTTTGTGGGTATATACTGCAAAATAAATGCAAGCAGTTTCATAAAGCCTGCTAAAGCCTTAACATTAAGTGCTTGTATGGATATTGGTGCAACATTAAGTTAGCGTGGGTGTAAATATAGCAGTAAAACTTAAGGGTAGGTGATTAAGCCGTTTGGAACTCATGGAATAGAAGGCTTCGCCAGCTGATTAATAAAAATGGCAAGGGGTGTTGTAGAAGAATCACTTAGAAAAATCTGAAGGTAAATTATTAGGAACAAGAACATGAAAGTATCAGGTAAACATTACTGTAAAGATTAAAAACAAGCGTTTAGAACTGTCAGTTATGCCGGGTGCCACCCCTGGCTATTCTTCTATGCCGGCAATTGCTTCAATTTGCCTGATTAGTATTTTTGAGTCAATCGGTTTGCTGATAACCCCGTCCATGCCTGCAACCATACATTTATGCACATCCGCTTGCATGGCAGATGCCGTCAAGGCTATGATGGGTATATGTTCGCCTGTATTGGCCTCCCTGGCACGAACCTGCCTGGTGGTTTCTAATCCGTCCATTTCCGGCATTTGAACATCCATCAGCACCAAATCAAAAGTATTTTATTCCAGTAATTCCAGGGCCTGTTTACCGTTGAAAGCAGAGGTTACCTTCCAGCCTCTCCCTTCCAGCAAATAAGAGACCAACTTTTGGCTCGGGAGCTTATCTTCTACCAGTAATATTTTCAATTTTTTCTTGCTCTTCGGTGCTGCTTCTAAATAGCTATAAGGGTTAGTTATGGCCTCGCGGGTGATCTGTTCTTCGCCGACGGTGGAAGGTTCCAGGGGAATAGTGAAAGATATAATACTGCCCTCTCCTTCCACGCTTTCTATTTTTATGGCCCCTCCCATTAACTGGACAAGGCTTTTTGATATGGCCAGCCCAAGGCCGGTGCCCTCGTAATTGCGCGTTGCCGTGCTGTCTAGCTGGCTAAACCTTTTTGTTGTTCGCTGCCTTTCTACCCGCAGCCTTCTTCTTCTCATTACCGGTCATTTATGCTGACCTCCTGCCTGCAGCATTTTCACCCTGGTGCTTTCCTGGTGCTTAAAACCTTTGACCAAATCCCTTATAACTATTCATCTTCTCTCAGGCATAAACCTGCCCGCATCGTAAGTTTTTGACTTATAAAACCCAAAAAAGAAACTCCATGCTAGAGTAAAGTGTAAACAAGAGTTTAAGCAGGTTTTGGGGTATAGCTGCTTCCGGGCGGCACAAACTGAAATTTCTTTGCCGCCCGGCTTTTTAAAGCTATTCAAAGAGCCCCGTTCCGGAGCGTACAAAAAGCCTGATCCCCCGGCTTTCATAGTTTTTGGGAACATAGCTCAGGGTCTGGTCAATATCGATTTCGCCTATTTCGGCCATTTCGTTGAACTCTTCAGCGCTGAAATCATAACCTTCGGCCCTGGCAAGGGCCAGGCGCTCGGCTTTATCTTTACCGGCCACAATCTTTTCGGCAAAGGCTTCGTCTTCTTTCATTTTTTCGATAAACTGTTTTACCGCTTCTTTGCTCAATTAAGTCACCTTCCTTCTTGATAAATTGCCTATAAACTATAAAAAGAAGGTGGGCCCGGAAGCCAAATACAACCCGGGCCTTTGTGACTACTGTCCATCCGCTAATTCCTTGCCGGCCCGGGAGATATCGGTTAGGGCAATCTGCTCTTCGGTGGTAAGGATCCGGTCTAAGTTCAAGATGATCAGCATTCGGTCGTTAATCTTACCGACGCCCATGATCAGGTTGGTCTGCTGGCCGGCTACCTGGCTGGGGGCATCCTGGATTTGCTTTTGCATCAGGCGGGTAACTTCAGTCACCGAGTCGACGATCAGGCCGACCATCCGGTCTTCTACTCCAACTATTATGATCCTGCTCTCATCTGTGCGCTCTGCTTCGGAAAGGCCAAAGCGCATGCGCAGGTCAATAACGGGGATTACATCACCGCGCAGGTTGATAACTCCTTCCACGAAGTCAAGGGAGCGCTGCAGGGGTGTAACACGGACCATTTTTAGCACTTCGCGCACATCATTTATGTCACAGGCGAACTCTTCGTTCTCCATCCTGAATACTACCAGTTGGGTTTCGCCATCCTTTGCTATTTCAGCCATCAGGACTCCTCCTTTCAACTCAGTTTAAATACAAGCCCGGCTATCAGAAAACATCAACTATGTTCTCAATAAATGGACTTCTGTCAAATCATTTAATAGCCAGGTTTGGCTATTCGGTTTACTCATACTTAAACTTCTGCAGCTCCTGGAAGAGCCTTTCTGCTGAACCGCGCAGCTCTTCTGCCGTTGCCGCCATCTCTTCCATGGTAGAAGATTGTTCTTCAATGGATGCGGCCATCTCTTCTGAACCGGCGCTTAGCTCTTCGGCAGCAGAGGCTGTCTCTTCAACCTCCTTGGAGATACCCTGGACATCGGCTAAAATTTCACCGAAGGTAATACCAGTCTTTGACACCACTTCCGTTCCTGCTTCAACATCCTGCACGCCTAAGGTCATGCTATCTAAAGCTTTTTTACTCTCTTCCTGGGTTGCTGTAATCAGCTCGCTAATCTCCTTTGCAGCTCCTGCAGACTGTTCGGCAAGTTTACGCACTTCTTCGGCCACCACGGCAAAGCCCCGGCCCTGTTCACCAGCCCTTGCAGCTTCAATCGCTGCGTTTAGGGCCAGCAGGTTTGTCTGGTCGGCAATGTCTGTAATGACCCCTAAGATTTTACCGATATCGCTGGAGCGCTGATCAACTTCAGTAATCACAACCTGCAGCTCGCTAACCCGATTGTTGATCACCTGCATCTGGTTTACCGCTTCTTCAATGGCCTTGTTTCCTTCTTCGGCCCGCTCCAGGATCTTGGCGTTGGTTTCGGCCATCACCTGCGAATTTTCGCTTAAAGAGGTGGCGTTGGCGGCAAATTCGTTTGTCGAGGCTGAAAGCTCTTGTAACAAGGCACTCATCTCTTCTGATGCGGCTGAAACCGATTCAGAGCCGCTGTTTACCCCGGTGGACATTTCAACAGATTCACTGATCAGTGCCCTTAGATTTCGGCAGAGAGTATCGAGGCCCCGGGCCAGGTCACCAAATTCGTCTTTTAACTTCATGGCATATTCAGGGACATCAACGCTGAAGTTGCCTTCTGCTAAAAGCTTGGTGATAAAGACGGTAGAGTCTTTAACGTTTCGGACTATCGGTCGCATGATAACTAAAGTGATCGTAACGGTTAAAACTGCAATAATAAAAGTTGCAACCAAAATCATTATTCTTCTGGCTGCAACAGCGGCATCCAAATCATTTACATAGACTCCTGTTCCGATAATCCACTGCCAGGGCTCGAATGACGCAACATAGGACAGTTTAGGTTCAATTCTTTCAGTTTCGGCATAATACTGCCACTGGTAGGGAACAAAACCAGTCCCTTCTCTTCTGCAGACATTTACAAACTCAAAAAGCTGGAGCCGTTTAATTCAGAAAGTCTACAGCCGGGACCCGCTTGTCTGTCCTATATGTAACGGAAAGATGAAAGTGATTGCCCTAATCGATGATGTTGCCGTGATAAAAAAGATCCTGCTGCACCTTGATCTATGGGAAACGAGAAACCACGACCCGCCGCCCGGCAAGGTCTTG
>SLAN01000204.1 GCA_007126865.1 Spirochaetales bacterium
AGAAGCTCTCGATCGACTCACCGCCGGGAAGCCCGATATCTTCGCAGTTGATCAACAGCGCCCGCTTCGGGTCGAGTCCGAATCCTTCGATGTAGTAGCGTCGCACGTAGTCGTAGAAGCTGTTGTGGTGTCGCGGATTGATGGGATAGAACTCGTCGATCTGCACGAAGCGCAGGCCGGAGAGCGCCGGTCGCTTCCCGACCTCAATACCCCACTTCGCGAGCTCTCTCCCGGTGTCCTTCGTCTCCCATGTCGACAGAAAGCGCTTCACTTCGGCGATAAAATGCTCGGGAGTTCGTCCGGTCGGAAGCGATATGACCCCCTCGGGGTTCCGGCGTACCCATTCGAGAAAGCGCAGCGCGCTTAACGTGCCGAGCGCCGGGAAGTTATCGACGATCACCAAGCCGATATGCTCATCGTCGGGATAGCGCAGCTCACGTTTATTCGCCTTCAACACGGCTTGCTCCAGCGGGGTTATCGATTGCTGGTATTGGTGTGACATTGCTCCTCCCCATCCTTATTTATTTATTAAATCAATTAATTAGGGTGATGTCAAGAAGCGCGCGGCGTGACGCTCGCACTGCGGTCGCCGTCGTATACAGAGTAAGGCCTTCGCCTTTCGAGTCCCGTACCTATATGATCCCGAGTTTGCGTCCCTCGCGTCCGGCTATGTCGAGCACTTCGTCGAGCTCGTCATCGGTATGGATCGCCATGAACGAGGTTCGGATCAGCGAACGCGTCGGCGGCACCGCCGGGCTGATAACCGGATTCACATACACGCCCGCCTCGTAAAGCGCCTTCCAGAAACTGAATGTCTTTCCGTCGTCGCCGATGTGCAGCGGAACAATGGGCGTCTCGGTGACGCCCACGTTAAACCCGAGCGAGGCGAAGCCGTCGATCATCTTCCGCGCGATCGCCTGTAACCGCTGAACCCGCTCGGGCTCGCTCTTGATGATCTCAAGGGCGGCCCGTGCAGCTGCGATATTCGGCGGCGACATGCTTGCCGAGAAGATCAACGGACGGGCGAAGTGACGGATGTAATCGATAACCTCCCCGTCGCCGGCGACAAATCCGCCGATCGATCCGAAAGACTTCGAGAAGGTGCACATCACCAGATCGCAGAGCCCCGAATCGCCGAAGTAGTCGACGACGCCGCCACCGCCTTCGCCGATCACTCCGATACCGTGTGCATCATCTATATAGACACCCGCTCCATACCGCTCGGCGACCGCCTTCAGCTCGGGCAGCTTCACGATATCGCCTTCCATACTGAATACGCCGTCGGAGACGATGAGTTTGGAGGTGTCCTCCGGAATCCGTTGCAGAGTGCGTTCAAGATCGTCGATATTGTTGTGCTTATACCGGACAACCGACGAGGCGCGGTTAATGCCGCTCGCGAGGAAGATGCCATCCATGATCGAGGCGTGGTTGTACTTGTCGGTCAGCAGATAGTCGTTGGGACCGAGCAACGCGGAGATCGCCCCGAGATTGGTCTGATATCCGGTCGTAAAACAGAGTGCGGCTTCCATTCCCACAAACTCGGCGAGTGAGTGCTCGAGCTCCTCATGAATCTCGAATGTCCCGTTCATGAACCGTGAGCCGGAGCAGCTCGTTCCATATTTGGTAATTGCCTCCTGCGCGGCTTCCTCGACACGCGGGTCCATCGACAGGCCAAGGTAATTGTTCGAACCGGCCATGATCAGCTCGCGCCCGTCGATGACCACGCGCGAGCCGCGATTCTCCTGAATCGGGCGAAAGTACGGATACCATCCTTCCTCGCGCGCCCGGTCGGCATCGCCGAACTCCCGACACTTGCGAAAAATGTCCGCGCCGGCATTAGTCTGCATATCAGCCCTCTCACGCACTCGTATATTCTAAACGATTTTGTCACACTTCAATTCGGCATTGCGTCTCGGTACATCCACACGATCAATCCCGAGCGTCATGCACCATAATAAACCATCGTATCGGCAACCGGCGCTCCCACATAAGCCCGGCTCCCCGCCCGGCAGTGAAATCGTCGCGGTTTTCGCTATAAGCGGAAGAAATATCGACTGGATGTCGGTCGCCGCGCGAATCGTCGGGAAATTATGGCGATCGGTCCTTTACGGTGTCAACGCTCGCTCGAACTCGGCTACTCAGCCTCGCTCACGAACCGATCCATCCGGACAATGTCACCGGTCAATCTGGCCTTTTCGGCGGCGAACGCCATGAGATGCCCCTCGGCGGACTCGCGAGCACTGAAAACCGCTCCGCCGTTACCCGAACGAACTGCCTCGACGAAGCTGCGCATAAGTCCCTCGTCGCCTCCGCCGTGACCGCCGGTCGGTACCTGGGGTTCGACTCGGTGTACGCTGCGGTCGGAGAAGCGATGAATCTCGATTTCATTTCGCTCAAGATGAATGCGCATCTCTCCGGCATTCCCCATGATCTTGATCGTTCGACTGACGTCGTGCGTAAAGGCTGAAAGCGTGAATGTTGCACTCACGCCGTTCTCGAAACTCATGGCAACAGCCTGATTGTCGGTCACGTCGTTATCGCACTCGTACACGCATCGCCCGTACGGGCCGGTGCGCAGCGCTTCGAACAGTGCCTCGCGCGAGTGTTCGGCGGTGACGACGCTGCGCGGCCACTGACCGGCAGGGGTCTCGCCGTAGATCCGCATCGCCGAAAAAGGACAGGTATAGAGATGCGGACAGCCGTCAAGGCAGCGGGCGGTGTGGCCCTCCGGGGCGTTTTCAGACCGGAAATGAACGAGCGAGCCGAACGAACCGACGGCACTGCAGCGCGCGCCCGCGAACCAGTACAGCAGATCCATGTCGTGACAGCTTTTCGCCAGGATTATCGGACTCGATGTTTCGGTCCGCCGCCAGTTACCGCGTACGTAACTGTGCGCGAAGTGCCAGTAACCGACGTTCTCGTTATGCTGAATCGCCACGATCCGTCCGATCTCTCCGGTGTCGAGCAGCAACTTCACCGTCCGAAACATCGGCGAGTAGCGGAGCACGTGGGCGATGGTAAGAGTCACGCCGGCCTTCTCTGCGGCGCTCGCGATCTCGAGGCATTCACTCGGCTCGACCGCCATCGGCTTCTCCAGCATTACGTGGTAGCCGAGCTCGATCGCCCGAAGCGCCGGCCGGTAGTGTTCGCGGTCACCGGTGCAAATGAGTACCGCATCGGCGAGCTTCCGCCGATCGAACAGGGTCTGCCAATCTTCGAAGCGCGCCCCGTCGGGAATGGCGTGAGCGTCGCTCAACCTGCTCCGACGTGCGGGATCAGACTCGGCGACCGCCACAATACTCACATCATGCGGATTCTCCAGGGCATAGCGAGCGTATGCCTCACCCCCTCGATTTCCCGCACCCACAATTGCCACATCTATCGGTTTCATCATTTTCCCTGCTCCGCTTGCTCTGAATGCACGCTGTATCGTATCACGCTCCATCGCACCGTCTATGCTCTCTCCGCTCCCCCTCGATCGTTTTCGCGGTCAAAAAGGTTCATATTCACCGTTTGACACACTCTCTCCCGTCCGCCCGGGAGCTTGTCGTTCGGTCTCATACGTGCATAAGCGCCTGCGACCTCTCTCCCGTCCGCCCGGGAGCCTGTCCGACAAATTCCTACAGAACTACCACCGCCCACATCACGATGAGCCCCGTGAGAATCCATCCGAGGTATCGGCGTACATCGCCGTTGTGTTGCTCCTGCAGCGCCCGGAGGATTCGCGTCACCCCGGTCGACAACGGACGCGTATAGAGCGTCGCCGACGGTAATCGCTCGAGAGCCGGGCGCACGCGCGAATACGCGAGTGCGAACAGAAGCAGGCCGATCGCCGGCGGTACAAGACCGAAGCGAAATGACTCGAGCGTCACTGTGGCGTCGGGAGGGAGGGCGGGGAGTATCGCAGTCG
>SLAN01000050.1 GCA_007126865.1 Spirochaetales bacterium
AAACCGTGGAGCGGATCGAGTCGGCTGCACGGAGCCTGCAGGCGATTACCGGTAATCTCGAGCAAGGCACCGCCGAGCTTCAGCTTGCCGATACCGCCGAGGCGCTGAACCGCTCGGTGAGGAATGTCGATTCGGTTATTACGCGAACGGGAAGCACGATCGATGAGATCGACCTCATCGTCCAGGAAAACCGATATGCGCTGACGAGCAGCCTTCGCTCGTTCCAGCGCGCGATGCGCTCGCTCAGCGATGTCGCCTCCCAGATCGACAGCGATCCGTCGCTGCTTCTACGCGGGCGAAGCGGTGGGAGTACGATCCGATGATTGAGTCGAAACGATTGGTATACCCGGCATGTATCGCGGTCGTGCTGCTCGCGCTCCTGACGGTCGGATGTTCGATTTTCCCCGAACCGCGCGAGACCTACTACTATGCGATCGAATACGAGCCGCCGCCCGAGATGCCGCAGGGCTCTTCGATCGGTGTCGTGCGTGTTTTCGAACCGTCGGTGGCACCGGCGTACGATCGCCGGCAGATCGTGTTGCGGGGCGATACCGCCCGCTACCAGTACTTGAGCGATGATATGTGGGGCGTGGAGTTGCGAGATTCGCTGCAAATGCTGCTTGAGCGCTATCACGAGGAGGCGGGTACCTACTCCTCGGTACTCGGCGAGTTCGATCGCGGGGTTGCCGACCACGAAATCCACTCAGCGATCCGGCGTCTCGAATACGTCGATGGTGACACGCCGCATACGCGTGTCGAGCTCGTGTTCGAGGCGCGAGCCACCGAGGGCTCTTCTCGAACGGTTGCACGGCACCACGTGGACCATGATGAGCCGACTTCCGGTAATGGCGGACTCGAGCGGTTCGCCGACGATGTAAATCGCGTCATCCTCGAAGCGATCTACGAGTTCGATTCGAAGATTCGCGAAGCAGCCGATGACCATCAGGCCGGGCGATGAGTGACGATCGTGACGGGCGGCTGATCGCCAGACAGAGCGTTTGCGCCGACGGTGACCGACTCGTATTGGCCGGAGAGTTGACCCGCACCAGGGTCCCGGCGATTTCTCGGGAGCTGAGGAGAGTGCCGTTGGCGTCGCTTCGCGTTGTCGACCTCTCGCGTGTCACGAGGCTCGACAGCGCGGGAATCGGGATGCTCGAGGGACTGCGCGACGGGTTGTTCGGGAAGCCGCTGGAGCTACGCGACCCCACACCGCACGTGGCGGAGATGCTGGAGCTCTTCGCCGGGGAACCGGTCGAGCCGGCACCGGAGGAGCGAACGCGGGTGACCGTTCGCGATATTCTCGAGACGATCCGGTACGTCGCCGGCATTCTCATGGATGCGTTCATCCTCAGCGGCGAGATCTTCTACTGGTCGGTGCGAAATGTCGTGTTCCCCTCCGGACACCGAAAGGGAGAGGTTACCGAGCAGATTATCGTCACCGGACTGAACGCCGTGCCGATCGTGGCAACACTCTCCTTCATTATCGGGGTGATTCTCGCGCTGCAGGCTGCGGTACAGCTCGAGCGATTCGGTGGTGGCCCGTTTCTTGCGGATCTCATGGGGCTGGCCATGGTGCGTGAGATGGGACCGTTGCTGACCGCGATTATCATCACGGGGCGCAGCGGTTCGGCGATTGCCTCGGAGATCGGTACCATGCGTGTGACCGACGAGCTCGATGCGCTGCGGGCGATGGGAATCCGGCCGGTTGAATACGTGATCGCCCCGAAGATGATCGCCTTCACGATTGTGACGCCGCTGCTTTCGATCCTGAGCGCCGCCGTCGGCCTGCTCGGCGGCGTGCTGGTAAGCACAACCTTCGTCGGCCAGCCGGCGCAAAGCTTCATCGATCGTGCCCTGGGAATTCTCGGCGTACCGGATGCCGCGTTCCTCATGCTGAAAGGCCTTCTGTTCGGCTGGGCGATTATGATGACGAGCTGCTATTGCGGCTATCAGGTCACCGGCGGCGCAGTCGAGGTGGGTCGTGCGACCACTCAGGCGGTCGTTTCTTCGATCTTCGCGATTGTTCTGCTGAACGTTATTTTCAGCCTCTGGTACGTGTTATGAGAGAGCACTCGGAGGTGGCGCTGCGTGTTCGGGGCCTTCGCTCCCACTACGGCGATGTCGAGGTGTTGCACGAGGTGGACGCAACGTTTGCCCGCGGGAAAATCACTGTTGTGGCGGGCCGCAGCGGATGCGGGAAAACCACGCTGCTGCGCAATATCCTCCGCCTCATTGACCCGACCTCCGGGACCATCGAGCTTTTCGGCCGGGATATCAGCGAGCTCGAGGAAGATGAGCTTGTGAATCTGCGGCCGCGAATCGGAGTGCTCTTTCAAAACGGTGCGTTGCTACAGAGTCTGACCGTGGGTGCAAACATCTCCGTACCGCTCGAGCAGCACACCAGGCTTCCGGCGGACGTGATCGAGCGTATCGTGCTCCGCAAGCTGCAGCTCGTCGAGTTGAACGGAGTCGAGCATTTCATGCCGTCGGAGCTTTCCGGTGGCATGCGAAAGCGTGCGGCGCTCGCGCGCACGCTGGCCCTCGATCCGGAGATCGTCTTTTTCGACGAGCCGAGCGCCGGTCTCGACCCGGTAACCGCCGCCTCACTCGATCGACTCATTGTCGAGTTGAGCCGCAAGCTCGGTATTACCGTGATTGTCGTGACGCACGAGCTTACCAGCATTCGCCACATCGCCGACAGGATGCTGTTTCTCGATGCGGGCCGGGCGGTGTTCGAAGGGACGGTCGAGGAGGCGGAAGTGTGCCCGGTCGACTCGGTTCGACAGTTCTTCAGGCAGGGAAGCAGCGAGCCGCTGGGCCGGAGATCTCCGGGTGGACAACCGATGTGATCGCCGGCAACAGCCGAGGCGAGCGCCGGGCGGAGTGCCGGCGGGCGGTACGCCTGCCGATGTAGCGCGGCGTTGTCGCGCGAACGCCGGGTGGGGTGCCGGCGGCCGGTACATCAGCTTACCGCGCGGACAGGATGGCGTTCATGCGCGCGATCTCGTCGTCGTTCACGGTATGGCCCATGCCCGGATAGATCTGTTTGTCGACTTCGGCACCCAGGCGCGACAGCGTTTCTGCGGTCTCGTCCACGCGCTCCTTCGGAATATGCATATCTACGTCGCTGCAACCGAGCACGACCGGAGTTCCGTTCAGCGACCCCTCGTAGTCGCGAGGTGTACCGGCAGGACCGATAAGTCCGCCACTGAGCCCGAATACTCCGCCGAGCCGGAAACCATCGGCTCCGTTCCGTGACGCAGCACGGGCGGCATATTCGGTTACAAGGCACGCTCCCTGGCTGAATCCCAGCAGGTAGATCGACGAAGACTCGAGGCCGGCGTTCATGACCCGCTCGACGAGCGTGTCGACGGTAGCAAGCGCCGACGAGATGCCGGGCTCATTCTGTTCCATCGGTTCGAGAAAACTGTAGGGGTACCAGGTAAAGTCGTGTGCCTGCGGGGCAATCACGTGAAACCCGGGTAAATCGAGATAGTCGGTCAGGCCGACAATACTCTCGGCGGTCGTTCCGCGCCCGTGGACGAGGATGATCGCCCGCTCGGCGGTACCTGGCTCGTCGCCGGCGGTTATACCGCTGTCCGGGCTGTGCGGCCCGGGATTCTCTATCGGGAGTCGCTCCGCCATCGTATCTCGAAAATAGAGAGACGATCGGGAGGCGTCAAGTGGCGCAAATAGGGCATATTTCGTCTCGCGCACGGGGGTTGCAGACGTTTTCAAAGGTGATGGCGCATGTTAGTCTTCGAAGCGGATGAATTGGGCGATAACTGCCATTAAGAGGTAAAAGATATGGGCGAACATCAACTGGAGCATTTCATACGATCCGGCGGCCTCAAGGTAACACCGCAGCGCCTCATGCTGCTACGCGAGATAGAAGCGCAGGGCCACCT
>SLAN01000098.1 GCA_007126865.1 Spirochaetales bacterium
CATCGACCCATATGATAGTAGAGACACGGACTCGGCCGCTTTCTCACCGGTCCGCGGCACTTGCGAAGCGGAAAGAGCCGTTCGATGAGCTCGAGGTATGCGTCGATACTCGAGACGTTGGTATAGGGGCCGAAGTACGTCGACCCGTCATTCACCACGCGCCGGGTACGGAAGACTCGGGGATACTCCTCGTTCGTTACCCGGATGACGGGGTAGGTCTTTCCATCTTTCAGGTTGATGTTGTAGCGAGGCTGATGCTTCTTGATCAGCGAGTTCTCGAGCAGCAGCGCCTCGTACTCGTTCCGGCAGACGATGTGCTCGATTGCGGCGACGCGACTCACGAGCACCGCCGTCTTGGGGTCTTTTCGACCGGTGAAGTAACTGCGCACACGGTTGCGCAGATTCAACGCTTTCCCGACGTAGATCGTACTCCCGGACTCATCTTTCATGATATAGACGCCGGGTTTCGTCGGGAAATGCCGCAGTGAGTGTCTAATCTCTCCAATAGAGATTGATGTTTCGCTTCCGCTGCCGTTCAAGTCCGCTTTTTCTCCGCTCATACGTGCCGATATCTTCAATATAGGACTATGCACGCAATCGATGAAGCGTTTAAACGGCCTGTTTTTCGTGTGTTGCTCGCGGCGACCGTGCTCTTGCTGCGACTTGCTGCTCCGGCGGCCGTCGGAGGTCTCGAGCGCGAGATCGTCGTCGGCGGAACGGCCGGATGGGACGACGTTCAGCTTGCACGGAACGTTACCTTCCGGCCGGGGCGGCGCAATCTCGAGGTGGCTGTGCTGCGCGATACCGCCTACCTCCCACGGGCGACTACCGACCTCCTGCTGCAGTTTGACGACGCCTCCGCGGAGGACGCGGCGGGCAATTATCGCGTACTGGAAAGCGACGTAGACTTCACCGCCCGAAACGCGCAACGAGGCGCGTACGCGGCACGTTTTCTCGCTTCGGAAACCGGTATCGCGTTGACAGGCGGTCCGCTTGCCGCATTTCGCCCCGGGCGGGTGTGGGACAGCTTCGCCGTCGAGTTCTGGATATATCCGTCGCGTGTTCACGACGGCGAGCAGATCGTGCGGTGGAGAGGTGGGAGAGACGTTGGAGGCGAACTGCTCGACCAGCGAGTTGCGGTGGATATTCATCGGGGGCACATGAGGTGGCGCTTTGAGAACATCTTCATTCTGCCCGACTTCGAGCCGTACGACATCACGCTGTGCTCATCACGGGAGGTCGTGCCCCGCCGTTGGAGCCACCATCGGCTCGAGTTCGACGCCGATGACGGTTCGCTCGAATACCTGATCGACGGTGAGCCGGTGGCGATCGCGTACGCGACCGATAGCGGCGAACCGGGCGATTCGGTGCGTCTTCCGCACCTCGGCGGAGACGGAACCGGCGTACTCCGTATCGGTGCCGGATACAGCGGACTGCTCGACGAGCTTCGGATTCAGGAGTTCGAGCCGGCTGAATCGGTGCTTGAGGAGTATCCGGAAGGTGCCGGGCAACTGACCACGCGAGCGTTCGATCTCGAACGGAGCGGTGCAACACTCCGTTCCATCGACCTGGAGACCCTCGAACCGGACAATACCGAGAGTACGCTCTTCATGCGAACCGGCGATGCCGTTGATGCGTTCGGTGCACCCGACGGTGATTGGGAACCGGTGGAGATGAACGACCGGTCCGGGCACGCCCGCCTCGGACGGTTCGTACAGTTTCGTATTGAGCTCTACAGCGACGGACGGCGATCGGCGACACCGGAGGTCGAGCGGCTTACGATGCGATATATTCCGAACAGAGCCCCCGGTCCGCCGGGACAATTGCGCGTGACCGAGGGTGACGGCCGCCTGTCGCTTTCATGGAGACGGGCGCCGGGTGTCGACGTAAAGGGGTACCGTGTTTACTATGGGACACGTCCGGGTGAATACTTCGGCGACGCGGCCGCTGAGGGCGCCTCTCCCATCGACGTTGGAGATACTACTTCGTTCGAGTTGAGCGGCCTGGAAAACGGACGGACCTACTATGTGACTGTTGTCGCGTACGATGAGGTGATGGACGGCGAAGGCATCGCGGCGGAGGAGGTTCGCGGGCGACCACGGCGCCGGTGAAGGACAGATGCAGTGACGAAGGCAGAGCTGGAAAAACGACGTGCAGAGTTGAGCAAGGTGTTCTCGCGCGCCGCAAAGGCACTCAAGATCGGCGATGTCGATGTCGCCGAGCAGCTTGCCCAGCGGCTCACCCGGGAGCTTCCGAGTCGAGCGCAGGTCCATCTGCTCATGGGGTGGGTGCACAGTGCCGCCGGTCGCCACGAACGGGCAGCGCGCTCCTATCGTCGTGCAACGGATCTCGAACCGGACAACGTCGAAGCGCTCAATAACCTCGGCGTCGCCTACCGCAATATCGGTCGCTATTCAGATGCGCTGGTTGCTGTTGAAGGTGCGCTCCAGCGGGCACCTGAACGCGCCGATGTGTACTACAATCTCGGGAACATCCACAAGAGTCTCGGGAATCTCGAGGATGCTCAGGACGCCTACGAGAAAGCGATCGAGCTCGATCCCGAGCTGGTCATGGCGTATAACAACCTGGGAACGCTTCTCGAACAGAAGGGCGAGCTCGAGGCAGCCGTCGAAGTCTTCCGGAGAGGCCAGACTGAAGATCCGCATCATCCGAAACTGCATTACAACCTCGGTATCGCGCTCGAGAAGCTGGAGCGACTCGACGAAGCCGGGCGCGAGTATCAGGAAAGCCTCACTCGAAAGCCGGGGTGGACCGACGCCCTGAATAACCTCGGGATCGTGTACCAGAAGATGGAGCGGCTCGACGATTCGCTCGATGCGTTCAACGAAATCCTCGACTTACAGCCGACGAATGCGACGGCGATGAACAACGCCGCGACCATACTCGTGCAGCAGGGAAAGAACGAAGAGGCGCTGAACTTCTACAAGCGGGCGCTGAACAACAACCCCACCTACGAGCATGCGATCTCGAACATGAGTCATTTGCTCGAACGATACGAGAATGGAAGCGCAGCGACCGAAGAGCTGAATCAGCTCGCCGTTCGCAATCCTGAGAACATCGGTGTTCGCGTGCGGCTCGCCCGGCGCCTGATCTCGCTCGGGAGACACGAGGAGGCGGCCCGGCATCTCGACTACTCGGTGCAGAACCTGCCGGAGGACAGCGAGGAGCTCAAGGAGCTCGGCAGAGTACTGCTGGAGGCGGGGCGTGCCGAGCAGGCGGAGGCGGTATTCTCGCGGCTCGCAGAGCGGGTCGGTGACGATCTCGATCATCAGGTGGAGCTTGCCGCCATCTACCGCGAGGCCGGCAAGCTCGACCTCGCGCGCCGGCAACTGACGAATCTGCTCGAGAAGAGGCCTGACAGTCTCGAGGCGGAACTCTTGCTGTGCAAAGTCATGCTCGATCAGGAGGAGGTCGAGTCCGCGCACACCCGGCTGGAGTCGCTGCGACAGCGCTATCCCGACGACGGAAGAATCCTCGCCGCCATAGCCCGCGCGAATCAGCTTATGGGCAATCGCGAGGAGGCAATTGAGGTAGCCGACCAGCTCGTAAATCTTCAGGGCAATCGCGCCAATCCCGAAGATATCAGTCGGCTCAATGAAAGCTTGAGTCTCTACGAGAAGGCGGTTGCCGCGTTCGAGGAAGACCACGGAGCAGCGTGGGAGCGCAACCTCGAGAAGCTCGGGCGGCTTGCACGCGGTGAAGCCGACTCTGAAGAGGAGCTGCTGCTCGGGTACGAGGTCGACGAAACCGGGGAACAGGACGAGGAGTCGATACCGATTCTCGATTTCGGCGAAGATGAGTTCGTCGTCGGAGACGACGATGTTGTCCAGGAGCCGGACGAAGAGATTTCAGAGTTTCCGGA
>SLAN01000168.1 GCA_007126865.1 Spirochaetales bacterium
CCGGTCGACAAGCCGCCGTACCTGTTCTATCTCGGTCCACAACACTTCTGGTTTCGGCTCGGGCGTATGCTCGAGCATAACTGGCGGGCGTGGAATGCAGCCGGGCATCGGGCAAAGAAACGGGTGCGGATGCTTCGTCGCGAAACCCGGGAGCTGAACCGCTCCTTTCGCTACTTCACGCTCAATACCTTCGATTTTCGCCGGCGCGGCCCGTGGCCCGGCGGAGAGTTCGATCCCACCTCGTATATCTGGACGGTGTGCGAGGGGGTGTATCGCCACCTCTTGCGGCGCAACCGCAGACGCTTTGCGCTCGGCGGCCGGCGCGGCGGCGGACCGAAGCCGCCGAGGCTCCCGTCGTTCCGCCGGCCGGTGCTCAGCTATAGAACGCTTCGAGCGATAGCGCGTCTCGACCGCGCGCTCGGTCGTCATCTCGAATGGCTGACGATCGACGAGCTGTCGCTCTCGCAGCTGCGCGGCGAGCTCACCCCGGGTACGCTCATGGTGCTGCATCCGGTTCTTTGCGCCGACGACGGCTGTCTCGGTCCGGATGCGGCTGCGCTGCTCGCCGCCTATGCGGTACTGGTGCGCAGTCATGCCGGGTGCGGGGCGGTGTGGTTGCTGCCGCGAGAGACGGCGACGGTCTTCTCGAACGCAATGCCTGCCGATTGCGGCCGGCCGGATGCAGCAGGCGGAGCTCGTTCCGGCGGCGCGGACGGTTCCGGCGGTGACCGGGGGCGTTCCACGGGTGCGGACGGATCGGGCGGCGACAGAGTTCGTTCCGGCGGCGCGCTCGTCGTGGTCGCGCGCGAGCCCTCGGCGACGACGCCGGCGAGGACGGTGCTCGGCACACCGTCGGTGCTTGCAGCGGAGGTCGAGTCGGGGCGGGCGCTCGTTACCGTGCCGGTGTTCATCGATTGCCGCGGAGGGAAGGGGTGTTCCGACGATCGACCGTCAATCGTCTCGGACGAGGAGCCGGCGGCGGCGGGAGCGGGCGTGCGCTTGTTCGAGCGCCTGGCGAAGGCCGGCTTGCCGGAGGACCTTCGCGATCGGCACGTACACCTCCATTTCGGATTCACCGGCGCCGCCGAGTACCGGGAACAGCGATGAGTGAGCTTCGCCGAGTACTGAAACGACAATTCGGTTTCACCGATTTCCGCGCGCACCAGAAGGAGATCGTCGAGGCGTTCGTGGCCGGCCGCGACGTGTTTGCCGCGCTTCCGACCGGCGGTGGGAAGTCGCTCTGCTATCAGCTGCCGGCGGTCGCAGGCGGTGGACTCACTCTCGTGGTCAGTCCGCTCATCGCGCTCATGAAGGATCAGGTTGACGCCGCGCGTGCCAACGGATTGGCCGCCGCGTGCTTGAACAGCACCCTCGGTGAGGAGGAGGCGCGCGAAACGTACCGCGATCTGGCTGCGGGAAGAGTTTCGCTGCTCTATGTCTCGCCCGAGCGCCTTGCCCTCGGATCGTTCCGCGATGCGCTCGCCGCGTTCGGCGTTACGCGCATTGCCATCGACGAGGCCCACTGCATCTCCGAATGGGGGCACGAGTTCCGGCCCGATTACCGGGCGCTCGGCTCGCTGCGGGCGCTCTTTCCTTCGGTGCCGATCGCTGCGTTCACCGCTACGGCCACCCGTTCGGTGCAGGACGACGTGATTGCACAGCTGTCGCTGCAGAAGCCGTTGGTCGTACGCGCCAGTTTCGACCGTTCGGAGATCTTCTACCGGGTCGAGCGAAAGCGATCGGTCGGGAATCAGATCGTCGGGTTTGTGGAGCGACATCGGGGAGAGCCGGGAATCGTGTACCGGTCGACGAGGCGGGCAACCGAGGAAACGGCCGCTTTGCTCCGGCAGCGAGGCATAGACGCGGCCGCGTACCATGCCGGACTGAGTCAGGAGGAGCGGCGCGAGCGCCAGGAGCAGTTCGTTCACGATAAGGTTCCGGTGATCGTCGCCACGATTGCGTTCGGCATGGGCATCGACAAGTCGAATGTCCGATGGATCGTGCACGGCGACCTTCCGAAGAGCCTGGAGAGCTACTATCAGGAGACCGGGCGAGCGGCGCGAGATGGGGAACCGGCTGAGACGGCGCTGTTCTACGGAGCGAACGATATCGCGACGATTCGACATCACATCTCCCGCATGGAGGATGACTCCGAACGCGAGCGGTCGGAGCAGCGACTTCAGGAGGTTTTGCGCTACGCGGAGTCCGGGGTGTGCCGGCGCCGCCAGCTGCTCGCGCATTTCGACGAGCAGCATCCCGGCAACTGTGGAGCCTGCGACATCTGCCGCGGAGAGGTGGAAACCGAGGATGCGACGGTCGCCGCGCAGAAGATCCTCTCGGCGGCCGTGCGCACCGGCCAGCGCTTCGGCGGCCGTCACCTCGTCGATGTCGTAACCGGTCGCGCTACCGATCGCGTAATCGAGCGAGGACACGACCGGCTACCGACTTTCGGCGTCGGGCGCGACGAGTCGCTCGAGTACTGGCTGTCGATCGTGCGAGATGTCGAGTCGGCGGGATTACTCGCCCGGGCCGACGGCCGGCAGAGCGGATTCCGCCTCACCGATGAAGGGCGCCGCGTGCTGAAGGGCAAAGCGTCTTTCGTGGTCCGGCGAAGCGCGGTTGCCGCGGGTACGCCCGCCGGCGGCGGTTATTCGAACCGGGGCGGTGGCTCCGCGCGTTCCGGCGGTTCCATTCCGAGCGAGCGCCTCACGCCGGGCGGGGATCCCGCGCGAGCCGACTACTCTCCGGCTGCGCTCGGTGGCGAAGAGGCGCTCTTTCAACGACTGCGTCGTTTGAGAACGCGAATCGCCCGCGAGCGCGGTGTGCCGCCGTATACCATCTTCAGTGACAAGTCGCTCAAGGTCATGGTAAGAAATCGGCCGACCGACCGGCGAGCGTTCCTGCGCTGCAGCGGCGTCGGTGAGTACAAGCTCGAAGAGTTCGGCGAGGCGTTTCTCCGGGAGATTCGCGAGTTTCTCGCCGGAGAGTAGACACGCCCGTGCGATCGCGGTCGTGAACGGTGTACCCGGTGTGGTCGGGCCGGTGCCCCGATCGGTGCGAATGCGGCGTAACGACGTCCGAAACGGAGGAATCGTAACACGTGGATCCTGCAGCGCTCACTCTGGTGATCCTGGCGGCGTTCTGCCATGCCAGTTGGAACCTGCTCGCCAAACGCTCGAGTGGTGGAGTCGCATTCGTGTGGCTCGTACAGGGAAGCGGCATGCTGCTCTACGCGCCGCTTGTAATCGTGCTGCTTGTGCGCAACCCTCCGGAGCTCAGCCTGGGCCTGTTTGCCGCAATCATCGCGAGCGCCGTGTTCCACCTCTCCTACTTTCTGAGCCTGCAGCGCGGCTATCGAAGCGGCGATCTGTCGCTCGTGTACCCGGTCGCGCGCGGGACCGGGCCTGCTCTCGCAACGGTCGGCGCTATTCTCATCTACGGCGAGCGGCCCGGACCGATCGCGATTCTCGGTGCGGTGCTGGTCATCTCCGGGGTCATTTTCATGTCGATGGCCGGCCGCCACACCGCAGCGGATCCGCACGCGCGCCACGAAGGCGTGAAGTGGGGAATGATAACCGGCGTCTTCATTGCCTCTTACAGTATGAACGACAGCTTCGCCGTTTCGGCTCTCGGTATTTTTCCCTTTTTCTACCTGTGGCTCGGAGACGTTCTGCGAACGGTGCTTCTGACCCCGCTCGCACTGCGGCGGCTGCCCTCGGTGCGGCACGAGCTCACCGCTCACCGTCGTGAGATTCTCGGGGTTGCCTTTCTTTCCCCGCTCTCGTATCTGCTCGTGCTTTTCGCGCTGTCGTTTACTCCGTTGAGCTATGTGGCGCCGGCCCGGGAAATGAGCATTCTTATCGGAACCATTATGGGGGCC
>SLAN01000034.1 GCA_007126865.1 Spirochaetales bacterium
ACATCTCAATTACCAAGTCAACCGCATTTTCTAAATTTGCCTCTAGCCCTCTCATTTTTAAAACATCTTCGAATGTTCTCCCTGACCAATCAGGCTCCCCTTCGAAGGATGCAATCTGAACTAAAGAAAGATCATCTCCAACACGTAATTCAATCTGGCTTTTTGCATAAGAGCGAATTCTTCTCCGCTGAGAAGGTTCCTCTAGAAGTTCTTCTAGACCATCTACCTCGTTTTCAAGAGACCAGTCCGGAAAACACTGGCTTAAGCCTGTGCTCGAGGCACGGTAAGGATACTGGTCGGCTGTGACCTCTATCCCCAATGCCTGCGCCATGGTCAGCATGCTAATAAGCGTCTTCCCGCTTCCCCATACAGATGAACCACAAGCTTTCAGATGAGAGATCAGCACAGGAATCTCTGCTTTGCGCGCTACTTCTATTGCTTCGCCTACAGAGGTAATGACTCCGGCTTGCTCATCTCTAATGTGGCCAGCCAGAAAACCCCCTTCTTCATTGGCTGCCTTTGCAACTTCCACTAATTCTTCAGTTGAAGCATATCGGCCGGGCCAGTATTCAAGCCCAAGCGAAACGCCAAAAGCGCCCTCTCGCAACCCTTTCGTTATCAAGGAGACCATCTCTTTTTTTTCTTTTTCTTGAGCAACTCGGGTAGCATTTTCCATGGCCTGCGTTCGAATATCGCCATGACCCACCAAAACTCCGTAGTTGGGAGATATGCGGGTCTTTTCTATCTCATTGAGATGATGTCTAATATCTTCACCGCCCTTTAGTCGGCCGCAATTGCCGCCGATGACGGTCGTAACTCCCTGCAGCAGATAATTATCGGCGGTAGATACTTGCTTAATTTTCTCGTCTGCATGGGTGTGAATATCAATAAAGCCCGGGGCAACTATTTTTTCATCCGCCTCGATGGTCAAGTCGGCCTTTCCTTCGAGTCCGGGGCCGATTTGAACAATTCTGCCCTGGTGTATGGCAATGTCCCCTCCGAATACCGCCTTTCCTGTACCATCAACAATTGTGCCTTTCTTTATCAAAATATCAATTCCCATTGTCAACAACCACCCTCCTGACTCATCACTTCTTATTACCCGGTGGTTCTTTACAGCAGCTGAAGAGGCCGAACAAAACAATCCTTCCGTCTTATGTATCTCATCCTCTTTTCTTTACATGAGGCTATCAAAAACCTGAGGATTTAATTGAAATTCAAAAATCTTTATCATTTCAAAAAAAATCTATTTCTATCATCTAACAAAACCAGATCCTCCGTAGAAATGAACCATCTTGTTTGAAAAAAACTTCCGTCCCGTCTTAAGCAGTACCATCCAACTAATCCGAGCACGTCTCCATATCCACTGCGGCACTGTCAAAATAGCGATAACACCTGCAGTCATCTAATCATGTATAGAGATTCCTGTATGATTTTATCGTTTTCGGCCGAATTTACTTCCCTTTTTACAAGTCCTGAGGGTGGTGCCCTTACTGATGCTTTTGTTCAAATCTTTTAAGGTGCTCTTCACTTAAAATAGGGGTAATCTCTTCAATAACTTCAAAAATTGATCGGTTTCTTTTCGGGATCGTTTTTACCATCTCGTTCGCATCCTTTTTCACCCGGTCTTCATCTATTGTCAAAACCTGACCGTTTTCGACAACCACCTCACCGTCGATCATAACAGTATGAACCGAAGAACCGTTCTCTGCCCACGCAAGCAGTGTATAAGGCTCATTAAAAGGCGTCAGCCAAATCGAATTCTTATCATAGGGCACGAGATCTGCTTTTTTCCCTTGTTCCAGGGAACCAGATGATTGTTCTAGAAGAGAAGCTTTGGCGCCCCCGGAAGTCAAAAATTGCATGATATCTCTTGTGGTCAGCCATTTTTTCATATCAGGCTGGTTTACCCTATGGGCGGTCAGCGCCAGTCTGGTTAGCGTAAACATATTTTGACTCCCGTTGCTGGAAGAACCATCTGCACCCAAGGCAATATTACAGCCAGCTTTCCTCAATTTGAAAATGGGAGATATCCCCGCCGATCCGCGCAGGTTGCTTCCGATATTATGGATAACAGAAGCACCTTTTGATCCTAAAATGCTTATATCCTGATCGGTTACCCAATTGGTATGAGCACAGAAAAGCTTGTCGCTGATCATTCCTAAATCATCAATCATCTCCACCAGGGTCTTTTGGTATCTTTGCTGGGAGATTTCAGTCTGGACTTTGCTTTCTAAAAGGTGGGTATGAATCCCGATCTGAAATTCCTTCTGGAGTTTAACAGCCCCTTCTAATAGTTCTTTTGAACAGCGAAGCGGAGAAGTCGGCCCGGCCATAATTTTTAGTTTGTCTAAGTGCCCATCCCATTTTTCAATCGCTTCTTTACAAAGATTTAGTGTTTCTTCCACGGGCAGAGGTTTTTCAAAACTGTCTTCCATTCGACAGACGAGATTTTCAGACAATCCTTTTCGATTCACTGGAAAAATATCGCTGTATTCATGATCTGTCACACTCACTGAAATGGCGGCTTTCATCTTCGCCTGCAAGTAAGCTTCTGCGATCGGATCAATGTCAAGGGCCTTGGCCCCTGCTGCCGGAAGTCGGTTTATTGATCCCGTTACGGGTGAGTGGTCTACACATCCGATGGTTCCGGTTTTTAGCATCTCCAAACAGCCTAATAATGTGCTTGTCTTGATTTCCTCGGAAGTTCTGTTGACAGTCCAGGCATGTATGTGCCACATACCGATCGCATGAAAGGCCAAGTCATATACGGCTTTGATCACATTTGAAGGAGAATGGGTATGAGCATTATGCAGTCCCGGGGACATAAGCATTCCCTCTGCATCCATTACATGATTGAAGGCGCTTTCACTTTCACTCGGGCGATCCCCTATATGGGTAATCACGCCGTCTTCAATTTCTAGACACCCTTTTTGATATTCTTCGAGCTGCTCGTCCATAGTTAGAATATGTGCATCTTTAACCAGTGTTTTCAACATCCAAACCTCCTTTTACAGGTATGATGGAAACTTCCTTCTCTACCTTCAACTCCCTTCGCCCTTCTATCTTCTATCTTCTTGCTTCTTTATTAGTAAAAGCCAAACCCAAAGAGTCTAGTGTGCTTTCTGTAGGCAGTCCCGTATCTTTATCCCAACCTCTAGCTTGGTAATAGTCATTTAACATATCAGATAGCTCAAACACTTCACCTTTGGCTGCCCCCTCATGAAGCGGTTGCTTAAACCGCTCAGGAAGACGGTCCTGTTTCTTGTCAATCCCAAACCTTGCATTAAACATTCTTTCTAGATTTACAATTCTTTCCCCTGTTCTTTGCAAGTCTTTAGCTGTAACAGTTTCTCCTAAAACGGTTTCCATGGCTTTACTGACCATCTCTATTGGGATGGCCATCGCCATAACCGAGAACTTGCAGAGTATCAGCGAATCACACAAAGCGCTAATTTCCTCCGACCACTTAACTAACTTTCCTTTACCTTTATAAGAAAGAGGATCAGCCGCTTCTTCATGCCCGAACTGCCTTAGTGCTTCTTTTTTTGACCAAGTCGTTTCGGCCAAAGGAAATGCCCGTAAATGGTCGCCTCCTCTTGAAGACACAGCCCATCCCAATCCCCAGGCTTTCATCCCTCTAGGCTCCTGTTCTGCAGGTTCAAGGCCTTTAACATGAATGGCAAAATCTTCAGAACCCGGAATTTCTTTTGAAAGTTCTTTTACTCCTTTGGATAACCAGCTTCCACACCCCTGCCGGAAAGCTACTTTTTCGATCAGTGATTCCATCGCTTTACTGTTTCCCCAATTGAGTTCAAAACCATCCAGATGCTTGGAAGAAATTAAAGATTTTTGATAACATTCCATCAAAAATGAAA
>SLAN01000085.1 GCA_007126865.1 Spirochaetales bacterium
GAAGGCGGTCACCGGGAGATACCGGCCGACGCCGGCGGCAGGAAGGTGAAGCTGGTGATGGATGTCTCGCCGCGCCACCGCCGCATGCTGCTCGCCGGCGGCGCACTGAACCTGGCAAAGCTCGAGGCGGAGGCGAGCAGGTAACGTGCTCGACCGGATCGACGGCGGAACGGCGGCGTCACGACCCGCCGCCGGCCGGGCAGCGTGTTACCGCCGGTGCTCGTTTGACAGAGGGGTAACGAATTGCGTACGCTTCTGTTCTCATGCAATGGTGCGCCGCGGATCGGCGCACAACCCCGTTTCGCGTCGTTTCCGGCGCATCATCCCGTCCATCAACTGACAGGCGCTTAACACAACGGGCAGAGCCGGACGACGTACGATCGTCCGGATTGCGCACGAGATAACAGGACACAAATACATGGCTGATAGTGAAAAGAACAGTGAGAAAAAGAATCGCTCGCGTCGCAGCTCGAATCGCCGCGGGGCGAGTGACCGCGGGAAGGCTGCCGAGGGCGCGAAATCTTCCGGAGAAGCGAAGTCGTCCGGCGAATCAAGGACGCCTCGCGCCGCCGGCGACTCGAAACCATCCGGCGAAACGAAGAAGCCGCGCCGCTCCGGTGCCGCAGGAAACCAGAAGTCATCCGGGCGAGCGAATAAATCGCGCCGCAGAACTCCGCCCGCTGGAACGAAGAAGACAGACGATGCAAAGCGCGAAACAGACAAGGCGAAGCGGGCTGAACGTGACACTTCGAGCCGGCAAAGAAGCACGCAGCGCATAGAAGGCGACATCACCGTCACTTCCAAAGGTTTCGGATTCGTCCTCGTTGCCGACGGACCGGATATTTTCGTGCACCGTGACAATCTCGGCACCGCGCTCGAGGGCGATCGGGTGCGCGTGGAGGTCTTCCCCGGCTCGGCGAAACACAAGCCGGCCGGGCGCGTGATCGAGGTCGTAAATCGCGTGGAACACCCGATCGTCGGCGTGTTCCGCAAGAATCGCGACGGTGGTGGGGAAGTCTTTCCAAGCGACGACCGTATCGTCTCGAGCTTCCTGATCCCGGCTGCCGAGGTGAAACGGGCCGGACTCGGCCGGAAGCTGCGGAACAACGTGGTGGTGAAAGCGTCGTTCAGCGAATGGCACTCCCCGGCGCAGAAGCCGACCGCCCATCTCGAGGCGGTTGTTGGCAAGCCGAACGATCCGGGTATCGATGTGAAGATCATCGCGCTTTCGCGCGGGCTGCGACTCGACTTTCCGGAAGATGTGGAGGCGGAGGCGGCGAAGCTCGCCCTGCCCGATATGCGCCGCGAGAAGCGACGCCGCCTCGACATCACCCGACGCACGACGTTCACCATCGACCCCGACGATGCGCAGGATTTCGACGACGCGCTCAGTGTGCGCCAGCTCGACAGCGGGCTGTTCGAGATCGGCGTGCACATCGCCGATGTGACCGCGCTCGTTCCGGAAGGCGGGCCGATCGACATCGAAGCGCGACGCCGCGCCACCTCGGTGTACTTCGTGAAGGAAGTGCTGCCGATGCTGCCGGAAAAGCTCTCGAACGAGCTCTGCAGTCTCAAACCGAACTCGGAGCGCCTCGCGTACTCCTGCTTCATCACCGTCGATTCGCTGGGGAAGGTCCATAACAGCGAGGTGCGCGAAACGGTCATCAGAAGCGATTTCCGCCTGACCTATACCGATGCGCAACAGATCCTCGAGGGGCGACCGCACGAAGTCGCTCGCGATCTGCACACCCTCCAGCTCCTCGCCCGCGCCCTGCGAACCGAGCGGGAGGAGAGCGGCAGTATCGACTTCGATTTGCCGAGTCCGGTTATAACACTCGATCGCGACGGAATCCCGGCGGAGGTCACGCGCTCTGAGCGCAGTGAATCGCAACGCCTTATCGAAGAGCTCATGTTGCTGGCAAACCGGAAGATCGCCGAGTCGATCTTCCGCTCCGGTCGGCGCAAGGCGTTTGTCTACCGGATTCACGAGCGCCCCTCCGCGGAGGATGTCGCGACACTTCAGACAGTGCTTCAGAATCTCGGAATTCCGCTGACCATTCCCGAGGAAGTCTCGCCGGACGATTTCAGCCGAATTCTCGACGTCGTTGAAAGCCTCGACGTCCGCGATTTCGTCGAGCGGATCGCGTTGCGCTCGATGACGAAGGCGATCTACTCGAGCGCCAATGCCGGCCACTTCGGCCTCGCCTTCGAGGCGTACACCCACTTCACCTCGCCGATCAGGCGGTATGCGGACTTGACCGTGCATCGCCTGCTCAAGAGCTACAACAGCCGCTTCAGCAGAGTGCGCAAATCGCTGCGCGAAGATCTCGAGGCGATCTGCGAGCAGTGCTCCCGCGCCGAACGCGTAGCCGTCGACGCCGAGCGCGACTATCAGCGCAAGAAGACGATGGAATTCCTGCATCGTAGAATCGGCCGGTCGTATCGGGGGGTCATCGCCGGTGTCTCACGGTACGGGATGTTCGTCGAGCTCGAGCACTACCCGATCGAGGGCATGGTACCCGTGGAGAGCATCGGCGAGGATACGTACCTCCTCGACGAGGACAACTTCCGCTTCGTCGGCGAATCGAGCGGCGTGTCGTACCGAATCGGCGATCCGGTGCGCGTCAAAATCCGCGCGGTTGATGTTAACGAGCGTCGCGCGTATTTTGATTTACAGGAGCTCGACCGTTCCTCAGCGAACCAGTAACACCCGACCAGGAGATGGAATAGATCGTGTCGCTCTATCGCATTCACTTCAAATGGAAAGACAAGAACGTCACCTTACGGGCACGCGGACTCGATCTGACACACCCGTATTTTGTCAGTATTACCGAATTGCAGTTTCCCACCGAATCGACGCGGATTATCGATCCGAGCCAGGACGAGCTCAAGCGCGATTTCGGGAGCGCGAAAAACCTCATGATTCCGTTCCAGACAGTGACGCTGATCGAAGAGCTCGACGAGGAACGCCCGGAGCCGGGCAGCAAGATCAAACCGTTTACGGTAATAGAAAAAGACGACGACGCCGAAGACGAGCCGCCTTCGCCACAGCAGGCGACAACGACCACCGGCGACGAAGAGGATGATGGAGATCCCAACGAGGACACCCCGCCGACGTTTCCGCACCGGGAGTGAGGGCCGTGCATCGCCGCCGACACCGGCCGTCGGTAACCGAACACGTCGATAACTGAACGCGCATGATACCGAAAGAAGGCTGGAAACCCGAATTCCCACCCGAGCTCGTCGCCCTCTTTCGCGAGGAAGGGCTGGAGGTAGCAGGCATCGCGCCGGCCGAGCCCGCTCCCGAAAGCACGCAGGAGTACCAGCGATGGATCGCCGAGGGAAAGCACGGGAGCATGGGGTACCTCGCCGAGCACGCCCCGATGAAGTTCCACCCGGAAACGTTGCTCCCCGGCTGCCGCAGCATTATCGTTGCGGCGCTGAACTACTACCAGGAGGCGAGCTGGCGGCGGGCGGATAATCTGGCTGCGCCCGCGCCGACCGCCGGCCGCATCGCCCGCTATGCGTGGGGCCGCGACTACCACAAAGTGCTCGGCAAACGCCTGCGACGCATCGTGCGCAAGCTCGGCGAGCAGTTCCCCGGTGAATCTTTCCGCAGCTTCACCGACGCGGTGCCGCTCGCCGAGCGCTACTACGCCGAGCGCGCGGCCATCGCCTTCACCGCGAAAAACACGCTGTCGATCTCCAGCGACTTCGGCAGCTGGTTCCTCATCGGCGAGATTCTGTCGACGAAGGAGTTTCCGTCGAGCGAGGACGCCCGCGACCGCCACGGCGCCTGCCCGACCAACTGCACCCGCTGCATCGACATCTGCCCGACCGGCGCCCTCTACGCGCCGCACCGCATCGACGC
>SLAN01000307.1 GCA_007126865.1 Spirochaetales bacterium
AGGCCCGCTTTCTGGGCGAGTTTAGACCACATAACCACCTGTTCTCCTACCGAACGCTTTAATCCCCATTCTTCCTCCATCATGTTTTGATCCAAACTTGTCAACACAGTCACTCCAATCAGCAGGGGCCTGGGTTTTTTGGTCTCTTTTTGAAAATCATCTAAAGCCGAGACCGCCTTTTCCATCATCAAACTGCCGCCACTAGCATGAACATTGATCATATCCACCCCATAATTGGCTGCCGAGCGAACCGCCTTCGCCACGGTATTGGGGATATCGTGGAATTTGAGATCTAGAAAAACACGGCAGCCCAAATCAGAAATCATATTGATGATTTCCGGCCCGCAGCTGTGGAAAAGCTCCATGCCTACTTTAAAATACCCTACCCTGTCTTTTAATTTCACAACAAGCTCTTCAGCTTCTTTTCTGGTCGAAACATCAAGTGCTATAATAATTCTTTCTCCTTTAGCTGAATTCATCTCTTCGGGTAACCGGCTCTTTGGCTTCCCCTTACCCCCTTTATCGAAAATATCGCTTCTTATTCAATCGTTTCGATCGACACCTTCCCAACAAGATCTGTTGTCTTTTCCATATTATTCTCTTTCATGTAAGCACAGATTCCGTCAATGATATCCACTGCCGCCACGGGGTTTGTAAAATTTCCCGTTCCGATGGCTACGGCAGAAGCCCCGGCTATCATAAACTCGACCGCATCCTGCCAGGAGGTAATTCCTCCCATCCCAATGACCGGAATATTCACGACTTGAGCAGTTTCCCAAACCATCCTCACTGCCACTGGTTTCACGGCCGGCCCGGACAAACCGCCCACTACATTTCCTAAAAGAGGCCTCTTGCTTTTTATATCAATGGCCATTCCCAGCAGGGTGTTGATTAAAGACACGGCATCCGCCCCCGCGTCTTCCACACTTACCGCAATCGAAGCTATGTTGGTTACATTGGGAGTCAACTTGGCAATAATGGGCCGTTTTGTCTCTTTACGAACTTTACTCACCACTTCGTGAGCTGTTTTCGGATCGGTTCCAAACGCCTGCCCTCCTTGTTTTACATTCGGACACGAGATGTTCACTTCCAATCCAGATAAGCCCTCCACTTCATCCAGCCTTCTCGCCAGCCTTTGATATCCTTCTATGGTATTGGCCGACATGTTTACGATGACAGGTACCTGTAATTTCATAAGTCGCGGCACCTCATCGAGAATAAACTTTTCCACTCCGGGATTTTGAAGGCCGATGGCATTTAAGATTCCCGCCGGCGTTTCTGCAATGCGAGGCGGGGGATTCCCTTTTCTTGGCTCTGGCGTGATGCCTTTGACGACCATAGCCCCCAAGAAGTTCACATCATAAAGATCCGAATAGGCTTCCCCGTAGCCATAGGTACCGGAAGCGGTCATGACAGGATTTTTCATATGAATCTCACCAATGCTAACTCGAAGATCTGGGTTATTCATCAAAGATCACCTCTTCTAAAGAAAATACCGGCCCTTCAACACAGACGCGTTTATAATCCCAACCGTCTTCATTATCTTGGGATTGAATACGGCAAGCACATGACAAACAAGCGCCCGTCCCGCATCCCATTTTTTCTTCTATCGATATTTCACCAGGAATATGCTGCTTTCTGGCCCATTTTTGAACAGATACCAGCATTGGATTTGGGCCACAAGCATATACAAAATCTGGCTTCTCCTTTTTTTCTGTGTTCTCTAAAAACTCTGTTACATGACCCTTTATCCCGATGCTGCCGTCGTTGGTGGCCACTTTAACGGTTGCACCCGCCAGCAAAAAATCATCAATTAAAATACTGGTCTGGCCTGTTTTCATGCCTAAAAGAGTAGTGGTCTCGATCCCTTTTTTGACAAGCTGTTTTACCAACCCCAAAAGGGGACCAATGCCACATCCACCCCCGATTACCAAAGCTTCATTAAAATTTACATCTATAGAAAAAGAAGTCCCCAGTGGGGCCATTAAATTAACTTTCTCTCCTGATTTCATCTTACTCATCATTTCTGTGCCGCGACCAACAACCGCATACAAAATGGTGATCATCTTCTTCTTTTCATCCCAGTCATAGACACTAAATGGACGTCTTAGTAAAGGATCGGCTGTGTCTGAGCATTTAAGATGGATAAATTGTCCCGGCTTAACTTTGGAAGCGGTGCGAGGCGCAAATAAAGCCATCCGGTAAAACCGGTCCCCCACCGATTCATTGGCCGCGATTAAACCTGACTCTTGGAAAATCAAAGTATCCCCCCCCTTTTTTCATCAACCCAAGAAATCTCTTGATACAACAAAACCCCTCCACATAAATGCAGAGCGGGTTGTCATAATGATGTTTCCTCCTCTATAGCTACTTCATCAGCTCCGTCTGACTCCTCAAGATAAACACTGACAATCTCTTTTCGCGCGGTAGGAACATTCTTGCCGACATAATCAGCCCTCACGGGCAGCTCTCTGTGTCCCCTGTCCACCAAGACAGCCAGCTGGATTTGAGCAGGCCGTCCTAAATCCATGATAGCGTCCATCGCCGCTCGAATGGTTCGCCCTGTATACAGCACATCATCCACCAGCACAATCTTTCTCCCGGTAACCGAAAATTTTACATGGGTATCCTTAGGGGGAAAAGATGCATCTCGAACATCAAGGTCGTCCCGGTAAGGGGTAATGTCGAGTTGACCAAAAGGAATCTCTTTTTTTTCAATCGAACCTATCCTGTCTGCTAATCGCTTCCCCAAATGAATGCCCCGGCTTTTTATGCCAATAATGGCTAAATCATCTACCCCTTTATTCTTTTCAATGATTTCATAAGCTATTCTTGTGAGCGCACGACGAACACCGTCTTTATCCATGATCTTTGTTTTTTCTTGAAGGCCCAAACACCTCACCCTTCCCAAAAAAAAGTTTCTCACCGCGAGTCCGGTAAGAAACATGTTGCCGCCGTTTACCTTACCAGCCTCTCGGGACTGAGTTAAAGGAAATTTCATTACAATAACTATACACTTGTCGGGATCTAATGTCAATAGAGACCGGATTTTTGTTTTTCCAGAAAACTAATAAATTACAGGAAAAAAGGCTCTCTGTAAGGGCCTTTTTCCCCTTCCCTTACTGTCTATTTCTTGAAATAATTTTACTCTGCACCCCGCCCGTATAAAAATCTGAAAGAAGGAAATAAGACCTCAAAACCATTCAGGAAGGAACCATGGTGCTCAAAGTTGAAATATATACTATCACTTAAACTCAGGAGGCGTGAATGAAATGTTGTCCAAAAGACCTTTGGGTAAAACGGGATTTGAAGCCGCGCTGCTCGGTCTGGGTGGTCAATCCACCCTGCAGGACCCGGACCGTCCGGAGGATGCAGAAGCCATTGTGAATCGAGCGTTGGACCTAGGCATCAACTACATTGATACATCGCCCCGCTATGGCGATACTACCAGCGAAAAGCACCTCGGCCGTATTATGGCAAGCAGGCGCAGTGAAGTATTTTTGGCTACCAAAACCGCTGACCGCACCTATGACGGTACCATGCGCCAGGTGGAGGACAGCCTGAAACGGCTGCAGACAGATCATCTGGATCTTTATCAAATTCACAATCTGAGATTGGAGAATGAACTCCTGGCCATCTTAGCCAAGGACGGCGCTTTAAAAGCATTTGAAAAACTCAAAGACGACGGTGTTATCCGTTTTATGGGAGTCACCGGCCACAAAGACCCGGCGCTGATGCTAGATGCCATCCGTGCTTTTCCTTTTGACACCGTTTTAATGTCTCTCAACGTGGGAGATATCCACGATCGTTCTTTTAAAGAGCAGCTCCTGGGAGAAGCGGTGAA
>SLAN01000039.1 GCA_007126865.1 Spirochaetales bacterium
ACGCCCGGCCGTTCGCAACACCGGCCGTTCGGTGCCCGCGCGCACCGGCGGACAACGCACGGGCGGAGACACCGGCGGACGCTTGACATACTCGCCCGCCTGCCGCTATCTTTCCGTATATAGGGTACGGGGGTATCGTACTATGATGGATGAAGCAATGAAACAGAAGACTATCGATCGGCTGAAGCGAATTGAGGGGCAGGTCCGCGGCGTGATCCGGATGCTCGAGGAAGACCGCTACTGCATGGATATCCTCGCGCAGACGCGCAGCGTTATGGCTGCTGTGCGCAAGGTCGAGGACCAGGTCATGGAGAACCATCTCCACACCTGCGTACGGGAGGCAATGGCCACCGGCGATGAGCGCGAGCGCGAAGCGAAGATCGACGAAGTCATGACGGTGCTCGGCGGTATTCGGAAGAACGGCTGAGCGGTGAGAAGGAGTGATGGCGTATGAGCAGCCTGATGGATGAACGAAGACCGGATGCGGCGGCCGGTGAGGCGACCGCCGCCGGCGCAGGGAAAGCGGCCGGTGAGGCGACCGCCGCCGGGTCGGGGGAGCCGGCCGGCGAAGCGACAGTAGTCGGTGAAACGACCGCCGGGTCGGCGACCGACGAAGCGAGGAATGCCGCGGCGCACCACCTCTATCCGGTGCGGGGAATGAGCTGCGCGAGTTGCGCGGCGAGTGTGGAAAGCATGCTCGGCTCGCTCGACGGAGTTGAGAAGGCGCAGGTCAACTTCGCTACCGAGAAGGTGTCGGTCTACTACCACCCCGACCGGGTAAGCGAAGAGGACATGGCCGAGCGGGTCAAGGAGATCGGCTACGAGCTGGTCGTAACCGACGAAGACATAGCCGAAGGAGAGGAAACCGAGGAGGAACGGGCGGTACGGACGGCATGGAAACGGCTCCTGGTCTCCGCGACGCTCGCCGCGGTCGTCATGGCGCTTATGGTCGTGCACATGTTCGTCGTTCCTATCCCCGGCTATCTCGCCATAACCGCCGTTCTCGGCGCTCCCGTTGTCTTCGGGGTTGGACGGCACGTGCATCGGGCGGCCATCAAGTCGCTGCTTGCCGGTCGTCCGAACATGGACGTACTGGTGAGCCTCGGTTCCTTCCCGCCGTTTCTCGTCGGACTCGCCGGGTTCTTCCTTCCGGTGCAGACCTTTATCGAGATGGCGACGACGATCATGACCTTCCACCTGATCGGGAAGTATCTCGAGGTTAGGGCAAAAGGGCGTGCGAGCGATGCGATTCGCCGGCTCGTGCAGATGGGGGCGAAGACCGCACGCGTACTCGTCGACGGCGAGGAGCGCGAGGTGCCGGTCAAGCAGCTCGCCGTCGGCGACGTGATGGTCGTACGGCCGGGCGAGAAGATCCCGACCGACGGTACGGTGATAAACGGCTCGAGTCTCGTCGACGAATCGATGGCTACCGGAGAATCGGTGCCGGTCGAAAAGGGCGAGGGTGATGAGCTCATCGGCGCGACGATCAACAAGACCGGACCGATGCAGGTCCAGGTCACGAAGGTCGGCGCGGATACCTTTCTCAGCCAGGTCATCCGGATGGTGGAGGAGGCCCAGGGCACGAAAGTTCCGATCCAGGAGTTCGCCGACCGGGTCACCGGCTACTTCGTACCGGCGGTCATGGCGATTGCGGCGCTTACATTCACAAGTTTTCTGCTCTTCCCCGAGTTCCATCGCGGAATCATGGAGTGGGGAGCAGGCTTCCTCCCGTGGGTGAATCCCGATCTGACCCCTCTGATCCTGGCGTTCGTAACCGCGACGGCGGTGTTCGTCATCGCCTGCCCGTGCGCGCTCGGTCTCGGTACGCCGACAGCGCTCATGGTCGGAAGCGGTGTCGGCGCCGAGAAGGGCATTCTCATCCGAAACGGCGAGGCGGTGCAGACGCTGAAGGAAGTCCGGGCGATCGCATTCGATAAGACCGGTACGATTACCGCCGGCCGTCCCGCGGTCACCGATCTCGTACCGGCCGAAGGAGTCGCAGAGGATGAGCTGCTGCGTCCGGCCGCCGGACTCGAGAACGGTAGCGAACATCCGCTCGCACAGGCGGTTGTCGAGGCGGCGAGGGCGCGCGACATCGAGCTCCTTTCGGTGGAGCGCTTCGAGAGCACGACCGGCCGCGGAGTCAGCGGCTCGGTGGGCAACTCGTTCGTTCGAGTGGGTAATCGGACATTCATGCAGGAAGCGGGCCTCGATGTATCGGCGCTCGACGAGGCACTCACGGCGCTCGAGGACGAGGCGAAGACGGCTATGCTGGTGGCGGCCGACGACCGGCTGCTCGGTATTATCGCGGTCGCCGATCCGTTGAAAGACGACTCGGTCCGTGCGATCGAGTATCTGAACGACGCGGGAATCGCGACGATCATGATCACCGGCGACAACGAGCGAACCGCGAACGCCATCGCCAGGCGTGTCGGGGTGAGTCGAGTCGTTGCCGGGGTGCTGCCTGACGGCAAGGTAGACGAAGTACGCCGCCTCCAGGAGGAGTACGGCGCGGTCGCCATGGTCGGCGACGGCATAAATGACGCGCCGGCGCTCAAACAGGCGAACGTCGGGGTGGCGATCGGTACCGGTACCGACATCGCTATCGAGGCGGCTGATGTCACGCTCGTGCGCGGCGATCTCACCGCGCTCGTCTCCGCGGTCCGGCTCAGCGCGGCGATATTCAGCAAAATCAAGCAGAACTATTTCTGGGCGTGGGCGTACAATGCGGTGGCGATTCCGGTTGCCATGTTCGGATTGCTGCACCCGATGATCGGCGCGGCGGCGATGAGCATGTCCAGTCTGAACGTCGTCTACAACAGCCTCAGGCTGCGGCGGCGTCCGATCGAGCCGGAGTACGCGCGCGCGTAGGAGTTTGGACCGAGGCCGCGCGCGGCCGGTTCGTTCCGATCCGGAGTACGCGCGTGCGCAGGCGGTGCGTTTG
The DNA here is from genome assembly GCA_007126865.1 of Spirochaetales bacterium. Lineage (GTDB taxonomy): Bacteria > Spirochaetota > Spirochaetia > DSM-27196 > SKKC01 > SLAN01. Next base: position 2,945 of record SLAN01000039.1, read on the forward strand.
TGAGCGCCGACCTGCCGGGCGGGTCTCCGTTACCGCAGCCGGAGAAACTCGTCGATCCGCTCGTAGATCCCTTCGCGCAGGTGCTCCGGCTCGTTGAACAGCGAGTGCCTGGCATTCGGGTATTCGACCACTTCGAGATGCGTGAATGCGCGTTGCAGGAAGTCGGTGTTGTACCCGGTGTCCACGACGGTGTCGCGCCCGGCCTGCAGTAGCAGCGCAGGCGTGCTCCGTTCGCCGAGCTCGCGACGCCGTTCTTCCCATTCCAGGTACGCTTCCGCCCAGTCGAGCGGGGTCTCATAGATGCCGAGCGGATCGTGTTCGCGGGCGAACTCGACGTAGCGCTCGTTCGAGCTGCTGCCTGAAATCCGGCGCGGCAGCGTGTCGACGATTGCCGAGGCGATTCGAACTCCCACCCGCGCAAGTGGAAACGCGTAGAGGCGAACCAGCGGAGCGACCAGGACGATGCGGTCGAACGCCGCTCCGTAGAGCTCACCGTGCTCTATGATCGCGGCGGCTCCCGTGCTGTGACCGATCGCCGATAGCGGTGCGCCGGCGTCGATCCCCTCGATCTCGCCGCCGCGGATCGCTCGAACGACCGCCTCGATCGCCTCACCGTAACGGGAGAAATCGTCGATCGATCCGCGATCACCCGACGAAAGGCCGTGTCCGGGCAGATCGACGGCGACGACGGTATAGCCTCGCCGAAGCAGCTCGCCGATCGGATACCGGCTCATCGCGCTGTGGTCGAGATAGCCATGGAGATAGATCACCACCGGTCTTTCCGCGCTGCCGGCCGCCTGCCGGCCGGCCTCCGGCGGCTCGAATGCGAAGACCGCCATATCCCCGAATCCGCCGGAGATCCGGCCGAGCCGGCGCACGGCCGCCTCCTCACCGAGG
>SLAN01000241.1 GCA_007126865.1 Spirochaetales bacterium
ACAACATCAATTCTGAACGCATACAGCTTCCTGAAATCGGTGTGCTATCGGATGTTGTTTCGATCCTTCGCGCCGAAAAGCACAGAGCGACAGATGATCCACGATTTCATGACCGAACGAATCGAGGGCACCGACCGGTCGCTCGCCTGCCTCGTGGAGAAACTCTCCGAGTGCAACGCCGAGAGTGCCACCGCAGCTTCGCGGGCAATTGGAGCGCTCGTCCCGCGAGTTGTGCTGAATATGGGCAGGCACAGCAACGATATCGCCATCGGCGCACGGCTTCGCGAGATCGCCCGCAGGAATCTCGGCGTCGAGGTGGAGTACATCGGATTCCTGCCGGCGGACGAGCTGCTCCGCCGTTCGGTTATCAAACGTACGCCGGTTGTCGAGTCTCACCCCGAGTGCGGCTACGCAAACGGCATCCACGCGATCGCGCGTACGCTGATCGACAGCCCGGTTCCGTCGAATCCGCAACTCTACGAGGATGATGAGGATCTCACGCGGCTCGGCGAGATGATCGCGGAGTAGATGCCCGCCGCGGGCGGGCCCGCGGGACGCCCGCAGTCGCAGCCTCCGCCGATCCGCCGATCGATGAGGTCGCGCCGGCCTCTCGGTCGCTACCCTCCCCACCCCCGCGGCGGACTCGGGCTCGTAGCGGCGGGGGCGGTTCAGGCGGCCCGCTACCCCCCGCCCCCGCGGCCGACTCTGCGATAGCCGCGCACCCGCGCGTTCACCGGTACGTCGAGCTCGGCGAAATGACCGGCTCCCGCGTACTCGAACCCGATGCCGGCGATCATCGCCGCGTTGTCGGTACATAGCTCCATCGAAGGAATGTGGAGCTCATCGACGGCAAGCTCGCCCGCCCGCTTCCGAAGGTAACTGTTGGCCGCCACGCCTCCCGCGATCGCAACCCGCCGGATGCCGGTGTCGGAAATCGCGCGCTCAAGCCGGCGCATGACCGCATCGATAGCCACCCGCTGAAAGCTCGCGGCGATGTTCTCCGCGCTCTCCCCGGCGTCCGGACGCCGAAAGCGCTCGCGTTGCGCGACCACCGCGGTTTTCAGCCCGGAGTAGCTCACGTCGTAGCGCTGCTGCGGCGAATCGAGGCGCGACTCCGGGAAGTCGTAGGCGTACGGGTCGCCGCGCACCGCGAGGCGGTCGACGGCAAGGCCGCCGGGGTAGCCGAACCCGAAGTGCTTGGCGATCTTGTCGAACGCCTCCCCGCACGCGTCGTCGGTAGTCGTGCCGAGTACGGTCATCGCGTTCCATCCATCAACCCTGCACACTATTGTGTGACCGCCGGAAACCAGGAGACCGAGGTACGGAGAGTCGAGATCGCCCTCGATGCGCGGCGCATAGAGGTGGGCGAGGATGTGGTCGACTGCAATCAGCGGCCGGCCGGTCGCGACCGAAAGCCCTTTCGCAAAGCCGAGCCCGACAAGCAGCGATCCGCTGAGCCCCGGCTCGGTAGTCACTGCGATCGCATCGAGATCGTGCGCCGGATCGATCGCCGCCTCCTTACACGCTTCCCGGAAAAGCGGAAGGATCCACTCGGTGTGCTTGCGCGAGGCGATCTCCGGTACCACCCCCCCGTAGCGGGCGTGCTCTTCGATCTGGCTGCGGATGATGTGCGACAGGACCGTACGCCCGTCGCGAACGACCGCGACAGAGCACTCGTCGCAGCTGCTCTCGATACCGAGCACGTTCACCGCCGCGCCTCCTCGTTCATCGCGCGGCTGATCGGATTGTCCGGCGGGAAGCGTGTATCGCGGTAGTGTCCGAGTCCCTCGAATCGCACCCCGCGACGCTCGGCCTTCTCGGCGGCTTCGACGAGCAGCGGCGGCAGCGTCGGCGTCTGGACGTGCCCGATGAGAACCGCGGCGCCGTATCGTGCGGCATGCTCGATGCCCTGCTCCAGCGCCTCTCGCATCGCCTCGCGATCGGTGTCGTGGTCTACGAAGATGGTTCGCTGCATCGCCGGAAGTGAGAGCTCGGCGGCGACCTCGGCGACGGTGCTCTTGACGCTTGTATAGCTGTCGAGGAAGAACAGCCCCTCGCTCGAAAGAGTGCTCAGCACTTCTCGTACAATCTGTGTGTCGGCGGTCGCCGCCGATCCCATATGGTTGTTCGCTCCGATCGCATCGGGGACGCTTGCGAGGGCCGACTCGAGTCGCCTGCGAACCTCTTCGCGCGAGTGGCGGACCATAATGGCTCCGGGCCCCGGGTCGGCATCGTTCTGCGGCTCCATCGGCATGTGGAGAATCACGTCGTGACCCGCCTCGGCGGCCACGCGCGCGGCCTCGGTGGAATACGGAAGATGCGGCAGCACCGATACGGTCATCGGCACACCGATTTCGAGAAAGCGCTCGAGCTCGGAGATCGTGTAGCCCACGTCGTCGAGCACGAAATAGACGACGCCCGGCTCGGCCTCGGGAATCGGTGCGGCCGCCTCCGGATCGGGTATGGAAGGATCGGGAATACGATCGAACTCCGGGTCGTCGGCCGGCGAAGGCGGTCTCTCCGCTCCGTCGGCCGGCGAGGGCGGTCTCTCCGCTCCGTCGGCCGGTGCCGTCTCCCCCTCCGCGTCGACGTCGGGTAGGTCGCTTTGGTGATCGTGAGGACGGGGCGGCGCCTCCTCGTGCGTGAGCGCGTTCTCCGGGGGGCGTTCGAAGAGAGCGTCGGAGCGTGACTCCCTGCGGTCCGGCACCAGTGCCGAGATGACGATGAGCAGAACGGCGATGAGCGCGAGCAGCAGATAGAGCTGTCGCAAGTACCGTGCGCGCTCCTGGGCGGGAGTTCGGTTCGCCGGGGCACGTGTCCCCGATCGCCCGCCGTTTGCGGGCGGCCGCTCTGGTTTTGCCTGCGTATCTTCGCTTCCCTGTGACGCCATGTACACTATTCTCTATCGGCGGGAAGCGAGAAGAGTCAAGCGGCCGGCCGGGGGACATGGCCGGCCGCCGACGAAGGTATTCTATTCTGCGACCAGCTCTCGAAGTTCCTCGGAGTACTGGCGCAGTTTTCGGATCGCCCGCATTTCGATCTGGCGGACGGTCTCGGGGGAGATTCCCATCTCGTCACTGATTCTCTTCAGCGTGTAGCGCGGTCCACCGTCAATTGCATAACGGTACTTGAGAATGAGCCGCTCACGCTCGAGCAATCGGTCGAGGACCTGCCTCGTCTGCTCGCGCACCGCATCCTCCATGACGCCGCTGTCGGGAGCGTAACTGTTGTCCTCGTAGAGATCGTGCAGTGTCCCGTTGTCGTCGTTGATCTCGTAGTCGAGACTGACCGGTGAAGAGGAGCAGTTCACGATTTCGGCGACCTCGGATGCCTCCATGTGCACATCCTCGGCGACCTCCTCGTTTGTAGGCGCGCGCATGAGACGCTGGCTGAGTGCGTTCTGACTCTTCTGAATGCGTCGGAGCGCGTCCTCCTTGCGGTGAGGCAGTCGAATCGTCCGGCGCTTGTTGGACATCGCGCGGGTAATGGACTGCCGGATCCAGAAGGAAGCGTACGTGGAGAAGCGCACTTCCTTCCTGTAATCGAACTTCGCAGCTGCACGTAACAGGCCGAGATTGCCTTCCTGAATGAGATCGAGGAAGCTGACATCGGATGTCACGTACGAGCGGGCGATCTTGACGACGAGGCGAAGGTTGGCTTCGATAAGCTCGTGCCGCGCCGACTCGTCCCCGGCCTGGATGCGCTTGGAGAGCTCGATCTCGCGCTCGGGGGTAAGCAGCGCGGTTCGCTTGATCTGATCGAAGTAAGCTTTTACCGTATCTTCCTGCGTCGAGGCACCGTCATTTCGCGTCTTCATAAGGACTTCTCCTCCCCCATA
>SLAN01000121.1 GCA_007126865.1 Spirochaetales bacterium
GTTGCACCGGTATGCTCCCGTCCCAGCGTTCGGCTCGGAATCGTTCACTGCGTTGTACAGACTCTATCCAGTCGGCGCGCGTTGTGGCGAGCGTAGGGTGTTTTTCGTTCAGGATGAGATCTACCGTTCCCGACTGCGCTCCTACGGCCACTTCCACAACCGTGACTCCGTCCGACTTCCTGAAGAGCTGTCGAAGCAATGCCGCCAGGTGCGGCTGAGGTTCGATGCTTATGACTCGCGCTCCGATCCGTTTAGCGGCAAGAGTTCGGTTTCCTACGTTTGCGCCGATGTCGAAAAAGAGAGAACCGGGTCCAACGAAGCGTCGATAGAAGCGTCGCAGCCGGCGCCCACGGAACGGAATGCCGTAGTACATTGCGAGACTGCGGAAAACTCCCGAGGAGCGGCGTATCGTAAGAATCACCCGCAGGACCGATCGAATCACGGTCTCCATCAGTATTTCGCCCCACGTATCGCCGAGCAGGACGGACGAAGGCGGCGCAGCGCCTCCGCGAACAGAGCCGCTTGTGTTTCCCAGTCCGGAAGAGTAGCCGCAAAACGGAGGGCAGATCGTCCGAGTTGCCGGCGTCGTTGCGGGCTTGCCAGTAAGGCGGTCAGCGGTTTCTCGATGGGCGTGCCGGGTCGACAGAGGAGTCCGCTTTCTCGATGAGAAACCGCCTCGGGAATACCCCCGACGGCCTCGGCAACCGACGGTACCGCATGCGATGCCGCTTCGGTGAATACCATGCCGAACGTCTCGAATCGTGAGGCAAGCGCGAAGAGATCCGCCTCTGTATAGAGATGGTTCACCTCCTCGGGCGACACGGGACCGTGTATGGCTATGCGACCGGCGACGGGGCTGCGCCGGACCAGGTCTTCAAAGCGCCTGGCGTAGTCCGGAGCGGCTTCGTGGCTGCCGACGATGTCCCACCGCCAGGAGAAACGCCTGAGACGTTCAAGCGCCTCCAACAGCCGGTGCTGTGCCTTTCGTGGATGCAGATTTGCGACCGTCAGGATCCGTGCCGGTTTCTCCGCACCGCTGCGGGAGTTCGGTTTTCGGAGTACCTCTTGTGCTCGGGAGCGATTCGTGTGCACTGAAGAGACTCCCGGGCGTACAACGGCGATCGTCGGCGGCCGCCACCCGCGATGTGCGAAGCGGGAGCGTACCGTTCTCGCGACGTAACGACTCGGTGCGATTACGAGTGAACAGTGCCGGAGCTTACGCATCTCGCTTCCGGTACGGGCCAGCTGCTGTTGCGAGGAAAGGTCCGGGTCCATGCTGGGCATGTGGTGATAGAGGAGGCCGAGCGGTCGCCGTGCCATTCGGCGGACCGCCGGAAGATCGAGTTGAGAGAAGAGAAGGCTGTCCAGAAGAATCGCGTCGACTTCACGTTCGGACCAACGATCGACTTCGCGGTATAGGGCGAAGCGGTAATCGATCTTCCGCGCATCGACCGGGGCCGAAGACACAACCTTCTGGTTGTAAAGAAAACCTCCGGAGATAGCCGTGCCCGGCGGCGGAGCGAGGAAGAGGATCAAGCGCCGCCGTCCGGGGATCCGGTCTCGGAGTGCGGTATACTCGCCGGTGACGCCTCATAGCTCGCCCACGCCGAGTCGTTCTCCCAAATGCGGACTACGGTGTTGTGTCGGTCGGATTGCTCGCGTTCTCCGGTCCGACGGACGAGGTTGTTCTCGAGTCGGTAGTGCAGGAAGCGGCACACGTTCTCGAGGCTTGTCTGTATGCCCGCGAAAAACGGCATATCGTTCAGAAGCCGATCATCGATCGCCGCAAGCTCTTCTTCGAGAGCGGCCTCCATCGCCGCTATATCTGTTGCAAACCCATTCTCGTCGAGCTCACGGCTTCCGCGGATCCACTCCACGAGGTAAGAGTGGGTATGCGGAGTGCGCTCGTTCCCGAAATCTCCCACCAATGCGTGTCGGGCGTTGAACCGCCTCTGTATTCCGGTTTGGTACATGTTCGTGCTTCTCCTCTATAGCAGTGTCACGGCAGAAGTACCGGCTGCAGCACGGGACTATCCGGCTCATCGATCAGCTCGAATGCGCGGCCGCATTCGGCGATCGGAATACGATGTGTGATGTATCGACTCGGTCGAATCCGGTGCAACAACTCGATCGTAAAATCCATTCTTCGCTCTTTGCTCCATCGATAGTGCAACTCACCGGCCACATTCGTTACCTGGCTCGATACGATCGACAGTCGTTTTCGATGAAAGTCGCGTCCCAGATGGAGCTCAATCGGTGTATCTCCGTACCATGATCCCTCGATAACCCGGCCCTCGAACGCCAGCGCGTCGAGCGCCAACTGCAGCGCACTCGCGGACCCCGACACGTTGACGGCGACGTCGACACCTCGCCCGCCGGTTTCTTCTTTCAGCGATTCGAGCGCACGGTCACTCTCCGGGGGGAGAAGAGTCTGGGAGATGGATGCCGCTGCGTTTCGGCGAAAATCGCGCGGTTCCGCCGCATATATTTCGACAAGGCCCAACTGTGAGAGAATCTCGCTGACGAGCAGGCCGACCACACCCTGGCCGAGAACCAGCACCTGCTCGCCCGGCCGTGGCGCAGCGTCGTGAACGATGCTGAGCGCAGTTTCCATGTTTGCCAGGAATACTGCATCTTCGGCCGGAAGGTCACCGATCTCGACAAGCGACTCACTTGCCGCAGCGAACGCTGTCGTGTGGGGAACGAAGGCGAAGTACCGCTTTCCGTCCTCGTCTCTTGCCACATTCATGTAGCCGTACGCACACGGATATTCGAGCTGCGTGTCAACGGACGCAAGGCCGTCCTGAGCGGCACCCCTCGGGAAGGTATTGCGGTAGAGGTTCAGCTCCGTTCCGCAGCTGATACCGATCAGTTCCGAGTGAAACACTCTCTGTCCGGGTAAGGCCGTGACGTGCTCCTCGCGCAGCTCCACACTTCTCGTACCGGTGAAGTATACCGTACGCGAGCGAGCTTCACTCATGTCGACCGGTGCCTCGTGCGAGGGCGTTCTCGGAACCGCCGTGTAGAAGGGGGCGCGCCTCTTCGCGCCGGGCCGGAAGACGGAGCTCCCAGGCTATGTCGCGGCCGTACGAGGTTACCGACACCGGTTCTGCGCGAACGGCATCGGCCAACAACTGTACATGAAGCTCTCCAATGGCGTTGCACCCGTTGCCGATGATCATCGGCGAGAACACAACGATCAGGCGATCGACGAACTGTTCGCGAATGAGCGAAGTAACTAAGCGACTGCCGCCTTCGACGAACAGAGATTCGATTCCGTCTCGTGCGAGTAGATCGAAAACTGCACGTGGGTCGAGCCCGTCCGGCCCACGATCGGCGGTTTCCACCCGAAGCCCCATTGATTCGAGGCGGCGAGCATGCTCCTTGTACCGTTCAAAGCTGTCCGGCGCACATACCACCGTAGTGGCGACGCGATCGGCCGTACGTGTTATATTTGCACCTGAGGGCATTTGCAAATTACTATCGAGGACGAACCGATGCGGGGATTGGCATTCGGGCAAACGACAGGTAAGAAGTGGATCGTCGACGATTACGGTTCCGATGCCTATCATAATCGCTTCGTGACTTCCTCTTAGCGAATGGGCGAAATCGAGCGACTCCGGACCGCTTATCCAGCGCGAGTCGCCGGTAGCTGTGGCGATACGGCCGTCGACGCTCTGAGCGTAGCTGACGGTGACCGTGGTTGTTCGTTCACGCATCGAGATGGAATTAAGTATATGCACAGTGGGGAGAGTTTGACAAAGGCAGGAAGTCTCCGTACCTTTCGCCGATATCGGAAATCCGGAGTACACGAGTTACATGAGCGGCAGTGA
>SLAN01000199.1 GCA_007126865.1 Spirochaetales bacterium
GAGCCGCATATCGATGAACAGACTATGCGGATTCACCACGATAAGCACCACGGCGGCTACGTGAATAAGCTCAACGCTGCGGTGGAAGGTACCGAGTACGCCGACTGGCCGCTGGAGAAGCTGATCAAGGAGCTGAACCGTCTGCCGGAGAACCTCAAGACGCCGGTTCGGAATAATGGCGGTGGGCACATCAACCACAGCATATTCTGGCCGACCATGTCGCCGAATGGTGGCGGCAAACCGGATGGCGATCTTGCGAAAGCGATCGACTCGACTTTCGGTGGCTTCGATGAGTTCAAGGAGCAGTTTTCGCAGGCCGCGGCCGGTCGTTTCGGAAGCGGCTGGGCTTGGCTCGTCGTATCCGGTGGCAAGCTGGAAATTACCAGCACACCGAACCAGGATAACCCGTTGACCGAAGGGAAAACGCCGGTTCTCGGCCTCGATGTCTGGGAGCACGCCTATTATCTCAAGTACCAGAACCGGCGTGCGGAGTATATCGCCGCGTTCTTCAACGTCATTAACTGGGAGCAGGTTGCGCAGAATTTCAGTAACGCATAGTTGAGTGCCGCCGGCGGCTCCTCGTCGCCGGCGCCTCGCGTTTCGCGGCCGGCCCGCATGTCCCCGCCGGCTATCCTCGAGGTTCTGGTTTTCTTCCTGTTCGACGAGCCTTACACGTACAGTCAGTGGAGCGGCCCGTCGCGAGGGGCCGCATTCTCGAACTGGCACGCCCTGACATCGCTCGGCGGTACGATGAGCTGTTCGTGACCGATCGGTCCCCGACCATTTCCACCGGCTCGCTCGACAATGCCTATATCGATGCGCTCTATAAGCACAGCGGAGATCGTTCGCTCTACTACTACCGTCTGTACGAGCATTTCGAATATGATTTTTCGGCCGTGATCGATTCTCTCAACGCGTCGGCGGTGCATCCGGACAATCCGCGCGACTTTATAGAGCTTTTGATGGCAGTCGAGATATTTGCGTTAGCTGGAACCGACCGGCATGGCGAGTAGCGCTTGTTTGTACGCCCTACGTCGGTTACCTTAGAAGTGAATGGTCAGGGGAATTACTCGTATGCACAAACTGTTCGTCGTCGCGCTTTGTGCGACAGTTGCCTTTCCCGCGTTCGGAATGGCAGCCTATCGCAACGAGCCGGAAATCCCTCCCCAGGTGGCCGTGCGTGGAAACGTCGAGCGTGTAGAGGTAGTACGCACCGAGCGAGATGGAGAGAGAGAGCATACTCCGCTCACCAGTGCCGCGTACGATCGCGAGGGACGTCTCGTGGCACGAGAGGCGTATTCCGACGGTGAATTCCAGTGGAAGACCCGATTCGAGTATGACTCGAAAGGACGACTGGTTTCGTGGGAGAGCCGCGATCCGGAGGGGCGGCGGCAGTGGGAGTACCAATACAGCTACGACGAGCACGGGCGGCTCGAGCAGGAGGTCTCGTACGATTCGACAGGAGAACGCGACGGGATCCAGACATACGAGTACGACCGATACAATCTTCTCGAAGAATCGATGTACAGCGGCGATGGCGCGCTGCAATGGAGCCGGATCTACGAATACGGAGACGATTTGACTGTCCGCAGATGGCGGATGATCTATCCGGACGGCGGCGCGGTCAAAACCGCGACCGAATATCTCGACCGCTTCGGTCGGATCGTTCGGGAGGTGCACCTCGACGAGACCGAGCAGGCCGGAGAGGTGCTTCGACACGATTACGACGCGATTGGACGCCGAGTGCGTACCGCCGTAGAGACCACGGATGGCGATACGATCAGAGTGACCGAGCGCTCCTATAACGATCGTGGCGACCTTGCACGGGAAGTACGCGAGGAGGTGGGAGATGAGAGTACCATCGTGCGCGACCTGGCGTATGAGTACGATGCGAGCTGCAATTGGACGAAACGGCGAGAAGTGCGGCGAGTGATCCGCGGCGATGTTCTCGTTCGGCAAGAGCGTGAAGTGATAGAGAGAGATATCGTATACTTCGATTAGCGGTGAGCGGAATATGGCAAGAGTACTAATCGTTGAAGACAATCAGCTTATTCGGGACGCGGTGAGTCAGTACTTCCAGATCGATGGTGACGAGGTGCTGGAGTTTCCGCACGCCAAAGGTGTGCTGGATGCGATCGAGGTTCAGTCACCGGATGTGATAATCCTCGACATCATGCTCCCCGACGAAAACGGTTTTGTGCTCGCCAAGCGGATTCGGCGCAGGTCGAATGTTCCAATCATCTTTCTGACCGCCAAGGAGTCGGAGAGCGACCGGATTACCGGTTTCGAGCTCGGTGCGGACGACTATGTCGTTAAGCCGTTTTCCACGAAGGAGCTGGTGCTTCGGACTCGTGCGCTGCTGAAAAGGGTTTCCGGCGATTCCGACGACGAGGAACGGGAAACCGAATGGGAGCTCGACGGTGAGCGACTGGTAATCGACACACGGCGTCATCGGGCAATCCTCAATGGTGAAGAGCTCACACTTACGGTAAGCGAATGGAAGATACTCGCATATCTCTCTCAACGTTACCAGGAAGTCTGCTCGCGGCGGCAGATTCTTGGCGAATGCCTCGACTATCTTCACGAAGGCCCGGAACGTACCGTCGATACACATATCGCGAATCTCAGAAGCAAGCTGGGTGCCGGTGAATGGGTCGAAACAGTACGGGGATACGGGTATCGCTTCTGCGGTGTGAAGGCGCAGGAGCCACAACAACAGTAGCCCGCGGGAGGCATCACTTGTGAGAACGCTGTTCTCTCAAACGTTCTCTGCGATTCTCTCTTCTCTGTTCGTACTCCTCCTGCTTATGGGGGTGCTGTTCGCCTTCGGCATACAACGCAGTATCAGTGATTGGAATGTCTATCGCGATCAACGACTGCAGAACGTCATCCTGCCGGTCTTGTCTCGAGTGTATCGCCAGCAGGGCGGTTTCGAGCAGGACATCGTAGAGCAGAATCTCTCGCAGTTTCTAACGCAGAATCAGTTCGTTTACGTGTTCGACGCCGACCGTTCTCCGGTTTTCCTCTATGCTCGTGGCGAGATCCTCGATCCTGCCGAGTACGATGTCGGTGAAACGGGAACCGTGCAGGAGCTACCCGGCGCACGGCCGCCCTCGGCGCTGATCCAGAACGACGTCGTCGTCGGCTATCTGAGCGCCGGAACTCTCGGGTTCACCAGCGATCTCGCGAACGTGCAGTTCCTTCGCTCGGTGGTCGTCTCCGCAATCATCGGAGTGGCTGTCAGCTTTGCTCTCGCTTCCGGCGCAGCGGTTATCTTCAGTCGTGCCGTTAGCCGCCAGGCGCGCAGACTCTCCGACGGATTGCGCCGGTTGTCGCAGGGCGAACGCCGCGTTGCGTTCCCCACCGGAGGTGCGAGAGAGATGCAGACGATCGCAGAGTCGGCGTTCGCGCTACAGCAGCAGCTGTCGAACGAGGAACGGTTGCGACGTCAGTGGACTCAGGATATTGCTCACGATCTTCGGACTCCGGTCGCCGCGCTGAAGGCGCAATTCGAAGCGATCCAGGAAGGTGTCGTCGAAGCGAGCCCGGATCGGCTCAACGCCGTCTACGGCGAGGTCGAACGAATCGAAGAACTCGTCAATGACCTGCGAGAGCTCAGCAGGATCGAATCGCCGGAAATGACGCTTTCTCCCACCACATTGGAGTTGAACTGTTTCGTGCGCCGGCTTGAACAGAGATTTCGGCCGCTCGCCGAAGAGCGTGAGGTATCGCTCCGGAGCGAGGTATCGCTCCCGAGCGACGGATCGCTCCCGAGCGACGGATCGCTCCCGAGCGACGGATCGCTCCCGAGCGACGGATCGCTC
>SLAN01000269.1 GCA_007126865.1 Spirochaetales bacterium
AGCTCCGAGAAGCCCCGAGCTGGTCCGAACACTGAATCCACCGTCGCGGATGTCGAGGGCCATGATGTACGATGCACCGACCAAGACCGGTCCAATCCGAACATCTGCTCCCACTCTACTGTTCAATCCGGCTTGCCGGGCGTGGCCTTCTCCGAAATTGTTCGTAAAATTAGGCCCCGCACCGACCGACAGGGTGACGATCGAAATATCAAGGGCCGCACCCGCGTCCAGGAGCACATCCAGACTGTTGATATCTCCGGTTGAGTACAGCATCAGGCCCTGAGCCTGAAACCAACCCACTCGATAGAGCGCGTCTGCACCGAAACTGAACTGGTTTACGTTCAGTTCGTCGACGTCGACCGGTTGCCCAATCAATACCGGGGATTTCAAGAACGCTGCCGGACCGACAGCAAACTGGGCGAACGCCATCGTCGGTAAAATAATCAGAACCGCCATAACCAGAAGTAGCTTTCTCATATTTCTTTCTCCTTCTCGATCTATGATAACTTGAAGTTACGCTCTATCCGTTTCAATCGTCTGTGCGCCAACACACATACCAGTTTCTTTTGCAGCCTATATAGACAACTCGTAGTGACAATTCGAGAACGAGTCGGTACTTTGATTCGTGAACGTACCGGTCGCCGGAGAGTCATCGTAGTCGGTGATCAGCGTACCATCTTCACTCTCGTGTCGGAGAGTATACGGCTCTCAGGTTCCAGCTGGTTTATGAGGGCGATCCGTTCGACCGATATCGGAGGTGTCGAGCCGTCGTAGTAGGACTCGTAGATCTCCCGAAGCGAGGCTGTCCGGTCGACGCGAATCACATCCAGGCGCATCGGCTCCACGTCGATCGCGCTTCGATCGGTAAGTGCCGCGAAGCTGCGCAACGAATCGTCGACCATTCGGCGGTACTGATTCCAGTTTTCCGAGCCCGAATACCCGATCAGTTGATAGATCCGCGCCTCATATTCGATAAACGCGATCACCCCCTCGAGCTCCCCCTGTTCGGTCTGCGCGGTAAATGACCCTATACCTGCGGGCAAACCGTTGATCCGAGTTCGGGTTACTCCGGATCCGCTTATCTGATCGAGACCGTATACTCGCTGTGCGGCTGCGTCGATTGTGGACTCGGCCGAGAGAGAGAGCTGAACCGACGCATCACGCTGTTGGCTGAGCCCGATCACCGCTTGTTTCTGGTTTAACACCGTCCAATCGAAGGGGAAACGGATGTGAAAGCGCAGTGTTGGGTGGTAAAACACGCCGTCACGACTGAAGCCTTCTCGAGGATCGGCACCGTAGACTATGCCATCGATCCTGCTGAGATAATCATTGCGACCGTCAGATCTGTAGTCTCGCGGTCCCAGATCGCCGATATGCTTGCGAATGTTCTCCTGCCGATTCTCTGGATGTGGATGTGTGGACTGCCATTCAGGAAGCCTGCCACCGCCACCGGCCGCGGACACGCGGCGTAGTGTTTCCATCACATCAATAAGGGAGTCGGGATTATAGCCCTGATCCGCCATATATCGCACGCCCAATTCATCGGACTCATTCTCATCGCTACGGCTGTATGATAGAAACAGCAACTGCATTCCGATACCGGCCAGTGGTGCTATCTGCTGCAGCTCCGGTTCGAGCACCATAGCTAGTCCGACGCCGAGTTGGGTAATCTGCATTCTGCTGATACGGGTAGCCGCGTGGCGCGCGGTCACATGACCGATCTCATGGCCGAGCACACCGGCGAGCTGAGCTTCGTTGTTGAAGTGTGCGAGAATTCCTCTCGTTACATATATGTAACCGCCGGGAAGTGCGAAGGCGTTAACAGCTTCATCGTCGACAACCCGAAAAGTCCACGGCAAGTCGGGCCACTCGCTGTTAGTACCCATGGCAACACCCAAATCGGAAACGTAACTCTGCAGGGCCTCATTGTCGTAGAGCCCCATTGTTGCCTGTATCTGCCCGTCGGCCTCGCGACCCATCCCAATTTCCTGCTCCATGCTTATCAGGTTCAATCTGCGGCGTCCGGTGGCGGGGTTGGAAGCGCATCCCACCGCGATAACGCCGGCGAGAGTCGCGAGAAGAATTACCATTGCAATTCGAAAACCCGCGCCCAGACGAAGTTTACTTTGCATCGGTTTCGTTTGTAGATTCATGGTTCACTCCTTGGTATCGACGACGCTTCTCGTGCGACTTCGTGCCGGTTAGATAGAGCGTTCGGACCAACGGCGTTGCGACACGCGAGGAGGCACGATAACCGGCGTAACGAGTCGTATCACCCATTCCCGACTACAACATCCGTCATGTCCGGAACGTTCGTTCGATATACTCGTGCTGAGGTGTTTTCAGCTTTTTGTCACGTTGGTAATAGATCGCCACGAGAAGCCCGAGCGCGAATCCGCCAGCCGCCGTCAAGACCAGCAAGACTATCGCTGGAACTTCAGCGGAGAACCACAGAAACCGACCCAGAACAGGAGACGTATTCTGTACCACCACCATTACCAAGGTCAGGCTCAATCCCAATATCAGTACTAACTTTGCTCTGCGCACGGATTACCTCCAAACGAGAATAGTTACCAGCTGTACGAAAGGCACTTCTTTCTCTCCTTCTCGTTTACCGGATAGTGCAAGCTTATGTCCGCGCAGCCACGACTGTCTGTTCGGCGGCGCACACAACGGTATTTGGGTATGCCTCGACGCTGAATCTTCCGGTGCAACGCTGCTTGCGTTCGCCAGTCGAAATCCAGCATGTATGAGGCTCTATCCGGAGGGAATCGAGGTCTCGCAGGCGGTCGAACACGGTCCCGTCCATGTGGGCGTGGCGATGTGGCGCAAGCTTGACCTCGACGAGATCCTCGCCGAGGCAGGCTTCCCCACAGCGACCGCGAGCCGAAAAGGTAATACCGGCGAAGGCGCCACCACCCGCGGTTTGCCACCAATCCGGCCGAAGAACAAAATGCTATCTACGCGGCGCTCGGCATCACTTCAAAACCCTTGTCGAAGAAGCGGTACGTGGTCGACTCCGAACGTAGTGACGAAACATAAGCTCCGGTCAAAGTAGTCGCCGGGCGAGTATAATCCGCTCTCCGATACTGTAAAACGCTGCGGCCGAGGCGGCGAGCATGAGCGTGAATCGGAACTCCGGAAGCAGAATGAGCACAGAGTACACGAGGATTGTTTCAGTGCCTTCGAGCAGTCCGCGGTGAATCTTGACCGTCGTCGGCCCGTCCTGTCCTTCGGCGTGTCGCCGCGCGATAATCGCCGAGATCAGCAACCACGAGGTAATGTTGATGTAGAAGGCGGCCAGCATGATTGCCGTGGCGACCCACGTTTCAAGCCCACCGCCGGCGGCGAGACCGATAGCTACGGCGGCGTAAACGATCACGTCGCACATGAGGTCGAGGTAGCCTCCGAAGTCGCTCTGCGTTCCGTCCAGTCGCGAGACCGCACCGTCGAGTCCGTCGAAAAGACGGTTCAGCAGCCAGAGCACGAGCCCTCCGACACGAAGATCGAACCCGATAAGCATCGCCGCGAGGATACCTGTGGCAAGGCCGGTCAGCGTAATCGCTGTCGCGGAGACGTGACCGGCGAGAGCAACCGTGATCGGCTGAAGTAGTCGGTCCTTCGGTTTTCGAAGTACTGAGTCGAGCATAATGTCCCGGTGCGTCCCACTGTGTTGAGAATAGTATACACGCTGCCGGAGCGCATTGTAATGGGCCCCGGCACCGGGGACAACCGATTGCGCATGGCTGCGGCGACTCATCGCAAGGAATGGATCTCCGCCGCAACTCGAGCTGCATTCACAGCTGATCGGCCAGCA
>SLAN01000041.1 GCA_007126865.1 Spirochaetales bacterium
ACAGAGCTGACATGGCATACGTGAATACGCTGTTCAACAACAATTTCCTCGAGTACGCGAGCTACGTCATCAAGGACCGGGCGATTCCGGACATCGAGGACGGCTTGAAGCCTGTGCAGCGCCGGATACTGCATACCCTTCTCGAGGTGGACGACGGCAAGTTCCACAAGGTTGCCAATGTCGTCGGCCACTGTATGAAGTACCACCCACACGGCGATGCCTCCATCTATGCCGCGCTCGTATCGCTTGCGAACAAAGATCTGTTCATCGACAAGCAGGGGAACTTCGGGAACGTTGTCACCGGCGATGAGGCGAGTGCGGCTCGCTATATCGAGTGCCGAATTCTTCCGTTCGCGAAGAAGGTGCTCCACAATCCGGAGCTCACTGAATATGTCGACAGCTATGACGGACGCAATCGCGAACCGGTGACCTTCCCGGCAAAACTGCCACTGGTACTGGTCCTCGGCGCCGACGGAATCGCCGTCGGAATGTCGACGCGCATTCTTCCGCACAATCTCATCGAGGTCATGCAGGCGATGCAGGCGCGGTTGCGCGGTGAGCAGATCGAGCTCTATCCCGACTTTCCGGGAGGTGGCCTGGTCGATGTAAGCGAGTATGACGACGGGCAGGGAAAAGTCCTCTGCCGGGCCCGAATCGATACATCCGATCCGAAGCGTATTGTGATTCGCGAGGTGCCGTTCGGGACGACGACCGAAAGCCTCATTCAATCGATCGAGAATGCCGCCCGTCGCGGCAAGGTGAAGATCCAGAGCATCCAGGATTACACCGGAGAAGAAGTCGAGATCGAGATCAAACTTGCTCGAGGTGTTTATGCCCAGGATGTTGTCGATGCACTCTACGCATTCACCGACTGCGAGGTCGCCATCTCCACGAACCTCCTCGTAATCCGGGATAACCGGCCGGTGTCAATGACGATCCCGGAGGTTATCGATTACCACTCCGAACGTCTCGTGGAAATCCTCCGTCTCGAGCTCGAAAACGAACGTGGGCACCTCCTCGACGATCTCCACGCCCGGACCCTCGAGCGGATTTTCATTGAAGAGCGTTTGTATAAACGCATCGAAGAGGAGAAGACGCACGAGGCGATCGTGTCGACGGTGATCGAGGGCTTCGAGCCGTACAAGAAGGAGATCCGGCGTAAGGTGACCGAGGAGGACGTCGAGCGGCTGCTGAAAATCCCGATTCGCCGGATTTCTCGCTACGATATCGAACGTGCTCGACAGGAGATGAAGAAGATCCGCGATCGACTCGATGTGGTCAAGCAACATCTGAGCGATCTGGTCACGTATGCGGTCGGTTTTCTCGATACGCTGATCGAGGGCGAGTCCGAGCGACATGCACGACGCACCGAGGTCGCCGAGTTTGCACGGGTCGATGCACGCGAGGCCGCTGCACGCAATCTGAGCCTGCGGTATGACGAGAAGAGCGGTTATCTCGGATATGGAGTTTCCGCCGGCAAAGAGCTTTTCAAGGTCAGCGAGTTCGATCGCGTGCTTGTCATGCGGAAGAGCGGCGTATATCAGGTTATCCGTGTACCGGAGAAGCTCTTCGTCGACCGTGGCATGCTCGCCTGCGGTCTGGCCGACAAGGAACAGCTCGCCCAGCGTGTATTCAACATCGTCTACACCGATCCCAAGACCGGCTATCCGTACCTCAAGCGGTGTCGAATCGAGACGTATATCCTCGGCCGCAGCTACGATATCGTTCCCAAGGGGGTGAAAATACTTGCGGTATCGAGTAGAGAACAGATCGCCGCGTACGTTCGCTATGAGGCCGGCCCGCGTTCGAAGAAGACCGAAGAGGCGTTCCCGGTCGAGAACTACCTCGTCAAGAGCGCGAAGGCACGGGGGGTCCGGCTGGAAGCAAAGAAAGTGAAGTCGGCACGCTTCATTTCGGTGGAGTCGAAGACTGCGAGCGAGGCGATGAACGGCGCGTGAGCGCCGTTATGCGGTATCGTCGCCGGTTCCGTTCGATGTCAGCCTCGCCACTGATTCATTGAGCCGCGCCGTCTGCTCGCTCGACTGCTCGATTGTCCCATGGAGTTCATTCATGGATTCGGTAATTGAGTCGACCGCGTGCAGGATTTCACCGGTAGAGCTGTCGATCTCCTGGACAAACCGTGCGACGTCGTGCATCCCGTCGCGCACCGCCTCCTGCTCCGCCGCAATCTCGTCCGATCCTTCCTTGATGTTCGTCGAGCTTCTCTGCAGCACCTCCATCGCAGACATGATATCGCGACCGCCGTGGCTCAGTTCGGCAGCGGAGGCCGCAATCTCCGAGAAAGCCTCCGATACCGTTTTTACCCCATCGGTGATCTGCGTCATGCTTTCGGTGGTTCGTTCCGCATGAGCGTTCGTTGAGCTCATGAGCTCCATTATCTTCTTCAGGTTCTCGGCGATGTCGCGGGAGTTCCGGCCGGTAGTCGTCGCAAGCTTGCGGATCTCATCGGCTACGACCGAAAAACCGAGTCCGTGACTACCGGCGTGTGCGGCCTCGATCGATGCGTTCATCGACAGGAGATTCGTCCGTTCGGCAATGTCTCCGACGAGCTCGTTTATCTCGTGGAGTTTCTGCATCTCCCTCGAGACACTTTGAAACGCTTCGTTCGTTGCATCGAGCGCCTGCAAACCCTCCTGCGCGATCTGAAACAGGCGGTCGGATACTTCACGTTTTTCCGCCGTTGTACCGGCGACCGAGTCGAGAGATGCCGACATTTCGGTGACCGAGGCGGTCGTTTCTTCGACTACAGTGTTCTGCTCGTCCACCTGCGCGTGGAAACCCTTCGCCCGGTCGGCGGTCTTCTCCACTGACTCAAGCGCCCGGCTGGAGTTTTCCCGGAGTGTACCCGAGGTGTCTGCGAATCGCTCGGCTCGAGTGCGTATGTCGGCAACTCTCTCGAGAACCGAACGGTAATTCGCTTCAACGCCCTTGATCGCTTCGAGGCTCGAGCCGGCTTCGCTCATGATCGTACCGATCTGTCGCAACGTGGCTACGTTGCGTTTGTTCGTCTGCTCCGTTTGGACCATAGCGTGACCGGTCATACGTGCCGTCTGAAAGACGAAAATGGACGTGAGCACGTACAGTAGCGTCGCACCGACGATCGGCGGAGTATCGTCGACAGGCGGGGCAACCGGCGCAATAACGAGAAAGTACGAACCGAGCAGAACGGCGAGCCCGAAAACCGCTACCGCGAGCGTGTACCATTCGTTTTCGCTGATTATGAGCGAGAGCGCGACCGGCGCGAGCATATATGTTACGACCGTCGACACCTGATGAAGTGATTCGACCTCGAGAAGAAAGGAGGTCGCAGTCAGAGCCGCCACCGTTACGATCAGGGGAACGGTGGTTGCAACGCGAAACCGTCCGCGAAGCAGCATAACGAGGGCGAACGCCATGGTGACGACGAGTACGAGGAGGATCGTCGCGAAGACGTAGTCGCCGTCGATCAGGTTCGTCATCACCGAAATCGGGGTGATTGCCACGATAAACAGCAACACGACGAACACCGCCGGCGCCTTTGTCCGTACGACAATATTCGACTCTTCGTACTTGCGGCGCACCCTGCGCATCAAACCGTTTCCCATTGTGATTGCGACTCCATTTCTTTCCAGATTGAACGTACACTTTCGACCGTTAATCGGGCCGCGGTCAAGTACGGGCTGATGTGCGGCTGATGTGCATATAGGCTGATGTGCGTATAGGCTGATGTGCGTATAGGCTGATGTGCGTATAGGCTGATGTGCGTATAGGCTGATGTGCGTATAGGCTGATGTGCGT
>SLAN01000214.1 GCA_007126865.1 Spirochaetales bacterium
ACCTCGGCGTTACAACGGTATGGCTGTTGCCGTTCTATCCCTCTCCGTGGTTCGACGACGGTTACGACATCTCCGACTACACCAACGTGCATCCCGCCTACGGTAGTCTGCGCGATTTCAAGCGGTTCCTGAGCGAGACACACGCACGCGAGATCAAGGTCATCACCGAGCTTGTCATCAACCATACCTCGAATCAACATCCGTGGTTCGAGCGCGCCCGCCGGGCACCTCGCGACAGCAAACACCGGAACTTCTATGTCTGGAGCGACACGCCGGACCGCTATCAGGATGCCCGCATAATCTTCAAGGACTACGAGGCATCCAACTGGGCGTGGGACCCGGTCGCCGGCCAATACTACTGGCACCGCTTCTACTCCAATCAGCCCGATCTGAACTTCGACAGCCCCGATGTGCGCGCGGCCGTTCTCAAGGTCCTCGACTTCTGGTTCGGTCTCGGCGTCGACGGGGTGCGTCTCGACGCGGTTCCGTATCTCTTCGAGCGCGAAGGAACGAACTGCGAGAACCTGCCGGAAACACACAATTACCTCCGGGAGTTCCGGGCGCATGTCGACTCGAAATTCGAGAACCGGATGCTTCTCGCCGAAGCGAATCAGTGGCCCGAGGATGCGGTGGAGTATTTCGGAGATGGTGATGAGTGCCACATGTGCTTCCACTTTCCGCTCATGCCGCGACTCTTCATGGGCGTGAAACGGGAGGACCGCTTTCCGATAATCGACATTCTCGAGCAGACTCCCGAGATTCCGGATAACTGCCAGTGGGGTATCTTCCTTCGCAATCACGACGAGCTGACCCTCGAAATGGTGACCGACGAAGAGCGAGACTACATGTACAAGGTCTACGCACGCGACGCTCGACAGCGGATAAATCTCGGCATCAGGCGGCGACTTGCTCCGCTGCTCGATAACAACCGCCGTCTCATCGAGCTCTTGAACGTGCTGCTCTTCTCTCTTCCGGGCACACCGGTGCTCTACTACGGCGACGAGATCGGTATGGGAGACAATGTGTACCTCGGCGATCGCGACGGGGTGCGCACGCCGATGCAGTGGAGTCCCGACAAGAACGCCGCGTTCTCGCGCGCGAACCCTCAGCGCCTCTACCTCCCGGTCATTATCGATCCGGAATACCACTACGAGGCGATTAATGTGGAGACACAGCAGCAGAACACAAGCTCTCTGTTGTGGTGGATGAAACGCATTATCTCCATGCGCAAGCGCTATCGGGCATTCAGTCGCGGGAGCATCGAGTTCGTCCAATCGTCGAACATGCACGTGCTGAGCTTCCTCCGGCGTCTGGCGGGCGAGGACGGCAACGAGGAGGTGATGCTCGTCGTCGTGAATCTCTCCCACCATCCGCAGCTCGCCGATCTGCAGCTTCGCGAGTTCGCAGGCTGGTCGGTGCGCGAAGTGTTCGGACAGAATGAGTTCCCGCACGTTCGCGACGAAGAGTACAACATCACGATCGGCGGGTACGACTACTTCTGGTTCGAGCTCGTGCCGTCCAAAGAGATGATCGCCGACGAACGGATCGCCTCACTTACCGTCAGTGCGACCGAGTGGAAGCGTTTCGGAAAGAGTGTACGCAACGATCTCGCCGAACGCGTTCTTCCCGCCTATATCGCATCGTGCCGTTGGTTCCGCAGCAAGAGCCGAAAGCTGCGAAAAGCGACCATCGTGGACGCCGAGCCGGTCGGCGATTCCTGGCTCGCCATGCTGCGTATCGAGTATGCCGACCAGGAAGCGGAGCTCTATCAGGTTCCGCTGCTGCTGCTTACCGGCAGCGATGCCGAGGAACGGGCAAACGAATCGCCGCATGCGGTGATCACACAGGCTACCGTTTCCGGTGAGGCGGGGATGCTGTTCGACGGGGTGTTCGATCCGTCGTTTCGCGCGGAGCTCCTCGACGTCGTGCTGCGCAAACGGCGCAAGCGCGGCAGCTCGGGCAGCCTCTCGGGCATTACCGGCACACGCAGCCGCCGTCCGACCGACGGCGAAGGACAGAACAGCAGAGTCTTCGGGGTCGAGCAATCGAATACCTCGCTGCTGTACGAGAGCGGCTATTTCATGAAGCTCTATCGCAAGATCGAAGAGGGGGAGAACCCCGACGTCGAGCTCATTCGCGCGCTCTCTCGCACATCGGCGTTCCCCCTCGTCCCTCGCTACCACGGGCACTTGCGCTATGAGTCGAGCGAGATGAGCGGCGCCGCGGCGCTTCTGGTAAACCACATCCCGAACGAAGGCGACGCGTGGAGCTTCTCCCTCGGTGCGGTCGAACGGTACTACGAGAACGTACTGAACGCCGGATTCGAGGCGACCCGAAACGTTCCGTCCCCCGATCGACTGGTCGAGTTCGACTCGGCAACGCTCGACGAGGAGTTCGTCGGTCTGGTGGATGGGTTCTATCTCGAGATGTCGCGTGTACTCGGACGCCGAACCGCGGAGCTTCACAACGCACTCGCCTACGAGACGAAGGGCGACGCGTTTGCTCCCGAGTCGTTCTCGCTTTTGTACCAACGAAGCATCTACCAGAATGCGCGCAGCCTGCTCAAGCGTGTACTCCAGCAGGTTCGCCGGGCGGCGAAGCGGGCGGACGGATCGCGAGCCGAAGCGCTCCAGGCGGTTATCGATCTCGAGCCGGCGATCGTAAACGCGTTCTCGCGTATTCGCGAGCACAAGCTCGAGGCGAAGAAGATCAGGATTCACGGCGACTACCATCTCGGACAGGTGCTGTTTACCGGGCGCGACTTCGTCATTATCGATATGGAAGGAGAGCCGGCCCGTCCGATCGGCGAGCGCCGGCTGCGGTTTTCTCCGTTCCGGGACGTCGCCGGAATGCTACGCAGCTTTCACTACGCCGCCTGCGCCGGCTGTCTGACCATGAGCGGGCTCAGCGAAAGCGACCGTGCGCTCGTTGAGAAATGGATCGAGCCCTGGTATCTGGCGGTCGCCGGAGTGTTCGTCGAAAGCTACCTCGACTCCCTCGGAGATAACGGGCTCGTGCCGACCGACCCGGAGGACCGTCAACGAATGCTCGATCTCTTTCTCCTCGAGAAGGCGGTGTACGAGCTCGGCTACGAGCTGGATAATCGCCCTGACTGGATTGATATCCCCCTGGCGGGGATCTCCTATGTTGTAAGCGAGTAGCGCGAAAGGGACCGCATATGAGAATCGGCAGTCACTACGTCAACGGAGAAGGAACATCGTTCTGCGTCTGGGCACCATTTCGTTCGACCGTCGAGGTGCATCTCGTCGCACCGGAGCAGAAGCGAATCCCGATGAAGCGCAACGATTCCGGCTACTGGGTCGCCACCGCAACCGGCGTCGAGCCGGGTGCGGAATACTTCTACCTTCTTGACGGCCGGGTCGATCGTCCCGACCCCGCCAGCCGGCGGCAGCCTCGCGGCGTTCACGGACCGTCGGAGGTCGTACGCCCGAACGACATCTATATTGATGATGACGGATACCGCCCGCCGACGCTCACCGATCTGGTACTGTACGAGCTGCACATCGGGACCTTTACACCCGACGGCACGCTCGATGCAGCGCGGGAGAAGCTCCCGTACCTGCGCGATCTCGGAATAAGCGGTGTCGAGCTCATGCCGGTCGCGCACTTCCCCGGCCAGCGGAACTGGGGATACGACGGCGTCTATCCGTTCGCCGTGCACACCGCCTACGGAGGCGCCGCGGCATTCGCCCGCTTCGTCGAGGCCGCACACTACTACGGCATCGCCGTTTTCCTCGACGTGGTCTACAATCACCTCGGCCCCGAAGGCA
>SLAN01000190.1 GCA_007126865.1 Spirochaetales bacterium
AGAACCGGAACCAGGAACAGGAGAAGCTTGCCGGGTAGGTGGACGGCCACCGAGGTTCGGACCTGCCCGATTTGGACAGCAACGAAGGGGAGAGTACGTGAAACTGAAGTTGAACTCACGGATCGTGTTCGCCGCGGCAGTCGCCGCGGCGGCACTTCTTGCGGCGTGCGAGCCGCCACCCGAAGTGGAGGAGACCGCGGAGGGATTCAAGCGTGTCGAGGCGATCGACATGACGCTTGAATGGCGAGTGGACGGCGATATGGCCGAATTCATCGTGACTTCGCCCGCTCAGGGATGGGTCGGTGTCGGATTCGATCCGGAGAGCGCCATGCGCGGCGCCGATTTCGTCATAGGCTATGTAGAAAACGACGGAAACGTGGTTATCGAGGATCATTACGGCGATCGACTGACCAATCATACCGCGGATACCGAGCTCGGTGGCACCGACGACGTGGAGCTGATCGCCGGAGAGCTCACCAACGACGGTACAATGCTGCATTTCCGGCGCCCGCTGGATTCAGGTGACGAGTACGATAATCCGCTCACACCGGGAGAAACGCATACGATCCTCCTGGCCTACGGAAACGCGAACGACCTGACCTCCGACCACGGGCCGGATCAACGGACGTCGTTCGACGTGGAGTTCTGAGGCGTTGGAATTCGCTTGCGTGCCATCGCTTTCGGTTTCGTGGCCGCCGCTCGGGCAGGTGTCTGCTCCGGTCATGGCGGCTACGGCCGCGAACCGTCCTCCGAGGGTGTGACCGGCGAGCAGCGGGATCACGATCATCATCGGCACGACCATCATTATTAGTTGTATGCGTCTGCGGGCGGATACGCGTCGCGGACGAGCTTTGACGTGATTCGCGGAGCGGAGAGACAGACGGTTTTGTTTGACCGCTCCTTCATTACAACTTATCCTTGAGTATCGGGGTTTGTTTTGTGAACGGACTGCGAGCGCGGTTTTGCGCCCTGTTTACTCTGCTTTTCCTCTGCCTCGTGGCCACCTCAGCTGTCGGTCAGGAGTATGGTCCGGTAGACGACTTCGATGCAGTCTGGCAGGCGGTTTCCGAATCGTACGCAGATCCCGCCTTCGACACTGACTCCTGGCAAGCGCTTCGCGAGGACTATCGATCGCGTGTTCAGAATGCCGACGACGAGGAGGAAGCGTACGAGCTTCTCTCCGAAATGCTCGGCCATCTCGAAAACGACGAGCTGTTCGTTATCGCTCCGTCGATGGTGCCACAGCTGCTGCAGGCGACGCCGGGACAACCGGAACAGGAGTACGCCGGCGTCGGCGTCATGATTGCCGAGCGCGAAGACGGCAGCGTCGTGGCGACGGGAACCTTCCGTGACGCCCCGGCCGAGGAGGCGGGTGTGCTGCCGGGAGATGTCATTGTCGCTGTCGACGGGGAGCCGTTACCGGCCGAAGGGGCAACCGACGCTGCGGTCGAGCAAATCCGCGGCCCGGTCGATTCTCAGGTTACCTTGACATTGCGCGATCCCGACGGCGAGCTTCGTGATGTCACGATCACGCGCGGGCGCATCGATCTGCGTCCGAGCGTCGAAGCGCGCATGGAACGGCCGGGCGTCGGGTACATCCGGATACCGGCGTTCACGGTCGAGCTCGTACAGGAGGCCTCACGAGCTTTGCCGTCGCTCATGTCGGCGCGCGGACTTGTTCTCGATCTGCGTGCGGTCAGCGGCGGCGCGCCGGAGGCGATGGTAATAGTGGCGAGATGGTTCCTCGGTCCGGCCGAGCCGGGCTTTCTCGTGACGCGGGAGGAACGGCATCCGCTTCCGCACCTTCCCGACGCCGTTGCCGCCTTTCGGCAGCCGCTTGTGATCCTGACCGACGGGCGTACGTCCGGCGTCGGCGAGGTACTCGCCGAGGTGCTTCGTGAATACCGCAGAGCGTCGGTCATCGGTGCAACCACTGCCGGCCGATCGCAGGTCGGACAGTTTCTGCAGCTCCCGACCGGCGGACTGTTTCACCTCGTGATCGGGCGGTACGAGACGCCGCAGGGGCGATCGCTTGGTTCGGAAGGAGTAGTCCCGGACGAGGAGATCGATCCCCCCGACCTTACGGCGATCCGAGCGGGCGAGGACCCGTATCTCGATCGCGCGGAAGAGATAATCCGACGGGGCGGGCGGTTGTAATGCGTCGGATCGTGTGTGCGGGGTGCGTAGTATTCGGACTGCTGTTTGTGGCGGCCCCTGCCGGTGCGTTCGGCATCGGCGAGCGTGAGGAGCGCGAGACCGAGGATCGCGAGACCGAGGAGCGCGAGAACGCCAACGACCGGCCGGACGATCCGGTGCCGGCGGAGGAGTCCGACCCCGGCGATCGCGACGAGAGTGTCGATGAGCCGGACGAGGAGGAGGTGTCCGACGAGGATGCCCTCGACCGGATCGTAATCGACGACGTCATTATCGATATCGGCCGCGCTCCGATCGAATACGCGTGGCCGGCTGCCGCCGCCGATCTCGAGGTGCGTCTGGAAGCCGATCGACGATTGCTCGCCGAGCTCCGCAAGAACATCCCGGTAGATCGAACCGAGGTAGAGCTCTATCTGCGACGCATTCGCGAGCTGGCGGCAATCTCCGACCCGGTTTCGCTGGTTCCACTCGCGAACAACGTAATCCGTCAGGCACCGGCGCTCTATGAGTGGTTGGAGACCGAATACGACGACCCGGAGGAGCGGGCACGCGACTACTATATCGGTGGGTCGTGGGCATTCCATCGGCGGTTTGAAGCGTTCCGGAAGGCGGTGCTGCTCACGGTAATCAAGCGGCTCGACGTTGTAAGCGATCGGCTGCAGGGAGAGCTGTAATGATCAAAACGTGTAACCGGGCACCCCGCGTGTTCGTGTTTGCCTGTGTGCTGGCACTGACCACCATCGGTCTCGCCGCCGAACCGCGATTTCCCGAACCGCGCCAGCCGACCGACCGGAGCGTCCATCTCGTCGGCAGTATCGGCCTGGTGAAGGATTTTCTATCCGGGCGTGCGTGGCTGACCATGGAAGGGCTCGATCCCGGGCTCTATATCCGGCCGGGGTACAACACGCTGACCCGTATGGACTGGGACGGCATCGGCGATCATCTCTACACTCCGCCGAATCTGCCGGAAGGACAGGCGGCGCCGATGCAGTCGCCGGCACTGCAGGCGATCGGAGGGGGACTCCTCGTCCCGTTTCGCGACCCGGCGCCGGCGTTCAGCCGCGATCTCCTGATAACGCGCGATTTCAGCGCGACTCCGATCCAGACCGAGCCGCACATCGCGGTTAATCCGAACGACTCCGACCATATCGTCATGGGTACGATCGACTACAACTTCCCGGCGGTTTCGGCGTACGTGAGTATCAACGGCGGGGTGTCGTGGGAAGGGCCGTTCCAGGTGCCGTTCCTGCTCGACGACCGGGTCAGCGGCGGTGATCCGGTTCTCCAGTTCGATCGCGACGGTAACGTCTACTTCGCAATGATTTCGATCGGGATCGACGAGTTTGCCGTCGGACCGCTTCAGCTTGCGGATATCGTGTCGAGTATGGCGGTAGCGATCTCCCGCGACGGCGGGTACGGGTGGGAAGAAACGGTGTCCGCCGCGCGAAGCGAAGTACGGCTCGAGAATCAGGAGATCGATGCCTCCGGACGATTGCGGGGCGAGATCGTTGCCGGTTTTCTCGACAAACCGTGGCAGGTCGTGGGGCGGCACCATCGCGATACCGAGCGCGATGTCATCTATCTCGTATACACCGACTTCGAAATCACCAGCGAAATCTTCTGGATCGG
>SLAN01000092.1 GCA_007126865.1 Spirochaetales bacterium
AGCAAGAATTCGGGCGGCGAGCAGCGCCGCATTCGTCGAATTGTTGATCGCAACGGTGGCGACGGGAACCCCGCGCGGCATCTGCACGATGCTCAGAAGCGAATCGAGTCCCGACAGACTCGAGGTGCGTACCGGCACGCCGATAACCGGGAGCGTCGTCATCGCCGCAACCATCCCCGGGAGGTGCGCCGCGCCGCCGGCCCCGGCGACGATAACACCGATACCGCGTTCGCGTGCGCCCTTCGCGTATTCAACCATGCGATCCGGGGTGCGGTGTGCACTCACGATCGTCGTTTCGCAACCGACGTCCAGCTCCTCCAGCAGATCGCTCGCCGCACCCATAACCGGCAGATCCGACTCGCTCCCCATGATAACGCTTACTCGAACGCTGTTTGCC
Organism: Spirochaetales bacterium; assembly: GCA_007126865.1. GTDB lineage: Bacteria > Spirochaetota > Spirochaetia > DSM-27196 > SKKC01 > SLAN01. The sequence continues at coordinate 398 of SLAN01000092.1, forward strand.
ATCGCTCCCTCAATTCGCCCGGCGAAGTGGCCGGAATCACCGTGTGGCGTGCTCCGGCCGATCGGCGTTGTGACCGTTCAGCCGAAACAACTCCTCGGCGCGGTCGGCGATCTCAACCGCCTCTTCGAGCCGGCCGGCACAGACGGTGAGATGCCCCATTTTGCGTCCCGGTTTACTCGGACTCTTATCGTACAGGTGCAGGTGCGCTTCGGGAAGAGCGAGCAGCTCTTCATACCCGCTTACCGCAGGAGAACCGGCTGTATCGCCTCCGAGCACGTTCACCATAACCGCCGGCCGCACGGTCTCCACTGACCCGAGCGGCAGATCGAGGATCGCCCGCAGGTGCTGTTCGAACTGCCCGGTGGCGCTCGCCTCGATTGTCAGATGTCCGCTGTTGTGCGGTCTCGGCGCGAGCTCGTTCACAAGCACTCGCCCGTCGCCCGTCATGAAGAGCTCGACCGCACAGATTCCCACCGCCCCGAGCGCCCGAACCGCCTCAATCGCAACGGTGCGGCAGCGTTCGGCGACATCGGATTCGAGGCCGGCCGGTAGCAGGCACCGCGTGCAGATATTCGCCTCCGGGTCGAACTCCATGCGTACCGGCGGATAGGCGAGCTCCCGGCCGCTCGGGGACCGCGCAACGAGCACCGCGACCTCGCAGCGGATATCGACCAGCTCTTCGGCCAGGCTCGCGCCGGGTAGCGGCTCGTCATCTTCGGAGCGGATGATCTTCACACCGCGTCCATCGTAGCCGCCGAAACGTACTTTCTGTACGAACGGCGGATCGAGCGGTACTCCGGAAGACAAGCGGCCGTTACCCCCCTCCTCGCTCCACAGTACCGTGCGCGGCCCGGGTACGCCGGCACGCTCCAGTGCCGCGCGCTGTCGCCACTTGTCACGAACCGTATCGAGTACCGTGGCCGATGGTCTCACCGCGGTCCCGGAGGCTTCCAGCTCGGCGAGCGTCGCGGTATCCGCATGCTCGATCTCGAATGTGATTACATCGCTCGCGGCGGCGAGTGCGCGAAGCGCCTGCGGGTCGAACCGGTCACCGACGATAGCTTCGTCGGCACGGACAAACGCCGGCGAGCCCGAATCGGCGTCGAGGACGCAGGTAGCGATGCCGAGCCGCCGCGCGGCATCACAGAGCATCAGTCCGAGCTGTCCCGCACCCACAATCCCCACGCGGGAGTATGGAAGGAGTTTCTCGCTCATGCGAAATCGTTCTCCATCATGTGCTTGCCATATCCTCGGGGCGTTCGATCGGTCGCGTATGCTCCTCGAGCCACCGCCGATCCTCCGGTTCGAGGAACGGGGAGAGCTCCTCGCGCACCCACTCATGATACGAGTTCACCCACTCAAGCTCGGCCTCGGTGAGTAACGATGCGTCGATGAGCTGCAGATCGATCGGGCAGAGGGTGAGCGTCTCGAACCGGAGAAACGGTCCGAAATCGCCGGTTTCGTCCTCCACGGTGTGGACAAGATTCTCGATGCGTATACCGTACTCGCCGCGCCGGTAGAGGCCGGGCTCATTCGAGGTGATCATGCCGGGGTCGATCGGAACATCGGAGAGCCGTGTGGCGAGCTTCTGCGGGCCCTCGTGCACATTCAGATAGCATCCGACTCCGTGCCCTGTTCCGTGCCCGTAGTTGCGCAACGTGCGCCACAGCTCGGCACGCGCAACAGCATCGAGCTGAACTCCCGCCGTTCCCTTCGGGAAACGCAGCGTTGCGAGCGCGATATGCGCCTTGAGCACCAGGGTGAAATCGGCGGCTGCGCGTTTCGATCGCCGACCGAGCATGATCGTGCGGGTGATGTCGGTCGTCCCGTCGAGATAGTGGGCGCCGCTGTCGACCAGATACACGCCCTGGCCGAGCGGCACGGCGCTCTCCTCGTCGAACCTGTAGTGCACGATCGCTCCGTGCTCCCCGAATCCCGAAATCGTCGGAAAGCTTGGTCCCACATGGTGCTTGCCGGCGGCGCGAAGCTCTTCGAGCTTTGCCGCGGCCGAGCGTTCGGTCACCTCGCCGCCGGGCACCGACTCCTCGATCCACCGGAGAAAGCGTACCATCGCAACCCCGTCCCGGCGCATGGCGCTGCGGATCCCCTCGAGCTCGACGCGGTTCTTCCTCGCCTTGAAAAAGGTGGTGATGTCGGTCTCCTCGATAACCGTACGCGATTCGGGCAGAACGGACCGTAACTCGATCGCGGTTTTCTCCGGCGAGAGCAGCACCGCCGTATCGGGCAGCCGGTTCGCCACATACTCGCGCACCGCTCGGTACGGAGCGATCGTATATCCGTCGGCGGCGAGCGATTCGGCCGTCGGCGAGTCGAGCTTTTCGGAGTCCATGAAGAGAACGGCTTCGTCGAGGGTGACGGCGAGAAAGGCGAGAAAGAGCGGATTGTAGACGACATCCCCGCCGCGAAGATTCGTCAACCACGCAATGTCATCGAGCGAGCTCAATAGCAGCGCCCCGGCTCCCCGTTCCCGGACGTGATCGCGAACGCGCATGAGCTTCTGCGCGCGTGACTCACCGGCGAACGTCGTAGAATACTCGACTACCGGTGCAGTCGGATATCCGGGACGATCGGTCCAGATATCGTCGAGAAGGTCATCGCTCGGAACGACCGAAGCTCCGGCACGAGCGAGCTCGCTTTCGAGCGCGCGTACGCGGGCAATCGTTGTCGTGGAGGCACAGACTCCGACCGCCGGGCGCTTCGCCGCCGAACGCTCTGCCGCCGGGCGGTCTGCCGTCGGGCGCTCTGCCGCCGAACGCTCGCCGCGCCGTTCGATCAACCGATCGGCGAGCCACTTCGGATACTCCGGCACCCCCGGCAGACCCGATTTGAACAGCTCGATTCCGGTACCGGCGATCGCGCTCTCGGCTTCCAGGTAGTAGCGCGAGTCCACCCACAGGCCGGCCGCCTCGCGAGTGACAACGAGAGTACCGACCGATCCGCGAAACCCACTTAACCAGGAGCGCGCACGATAGCGTTCGGCGACGTACTCGCTACCGTGCGGATCTGCATCCGCTGCAATCCAGGCGTCGAGCCCCCGTTTCTCCATGCTGCGCCGCAGCGCATCTATTCGCTGTGAAATCATGTGAGTTGCGAGTATAACGCACTTGGAATCGCTGTGGAAATTGTGTGCCTTCTGAACGCGCTGTCACGCGCCCGAATGCCCCAACTGTGTCATTTTGACCACATCATTCGGCCTGCTGTCGCCGAGGTTTGTCAAAGCGGACACACCTCGACGGCGACCGGGGTTGCCGGCGTGGCAACCACCCGATCCCGAGGCGAGTCTCCATCACCTATTAAATCCTTATATTACCTATATTTATGTAA
>SLAN01000078.1 GCA_007126865.1 Spirochaetales bacterium
CTGGGAGCCTTGCCGAAGCGGGAGGTGCGCCGGCTCGCAGACCGATTGCGGCTGGCACACCGCAATCTACCGGACAGCCAGGGTATCTGCTTTCTCGGCAAGATCCGCTATCCCGATTTCGTACGCCACTACCTCGGCGAGCGTGAGGGCCGGATTATCGATCGCGAAAGCGGACGCGAGCTCGGCCGTCACCGCGGCTACTGGTTTTACACGATCGGGCAGCGACAGGGACTCGGGCTCTCCGGCGGTCCGTGGTACGTGACCGGCAAGGATATCGGGGAGAATGTCGTGTTTGTGACCCACGGCGACCGCGCCGGCGACGCCGCGTCGGACATGGTCCGGCTCGAGGAGTTGCACTGGATCGGGTCGCCGCCGGCGCGTCCGGCCGACGGCGAGCTTTCGGTCAAGCTGCGCCACGGTCCGAAGCGGATTGCGTGCTCGGCGGCCGGGTTCGACCCGGCGGGACGCCGGTCGGATGAGCTGGGCGCGGCACATCACATCACCCTGAAACTCGAAGAGCCCGACCGGGGCGTGGCTCCGGGTCAATTCGGAGTTCTCTACTCCGGCGAGCGCTGTCTCGGTGCAGGACGCATCGCGGCCGGGGAGGTCGCAGGTTCGTCGAATATGGTGCACTATGGTCAACGGAGAGCTCCGGTATGAGAGTGCTCGTAGTGGAAGACGATGAGAAGATCGCCTCCTTCGTGTCGAAAGGGCTGGAGCAGGCCGGCTACGCGGTCGACAGCGTGAAAACGGGCGAGGACGGCTACGCCTACCTGCGACAGACCGCCTACGACGCGGCGGTCGTCGATATTATGCTGCCGGGTATGGACGGGCTGACAATGGTGCAACGCGTTCGCGAAGAGGATGTGGAAACGCCGATTATCATTCTCAGCGCGAAGCGCTCGGTGGAGGATCGCATTAAGGGGATCCAGACCGGAAGCGACGATTACCTGACAAAACCGTTCTCCTTTTCGGAGCTGCTCGCCAGGCTGCAGGCGCTCATGCGGCGTGTGGGGCGAGGTAAGAGTTCGACGACGCTGAGTTACGGCGATCTGACGCTCGATCTGCTGCGGCACGAGGCCCGGCGCGGTGAGCACGTTATCGAGTTGCAGCCGCGCGAGTTTTCGCTTCTCGAATACATGATTCGCAACGCCGGAACCGTGCTCTCCAAAACAATGATCATGGAGCATGTCTGGAACTACGATTTCGATCCGCAGACAAATGTTGTCGACGTCCTGGTCTGGCGTCTGAGGAAGAAAGTAGATGAAGGCTTCGATCAAAAGCTTATTCACACCGTCCGCGGGGTCGGCTACGTTCTCAAGAGCGCTTAGCGCCTTCTCGGAGACGCTCAGCCGATTTCTTTCGGCGACGTATGTCAGGCTCACTCTGCTGTTCTCGTCGATCTTCCTGATCGGAGCGATCGCGCTCTTTTCGATCAGCTTCTTCTCGCTCTACAACTCGCTGCAGCGCGACGACCTTCAGGAGCTTTCGACCCGGCTGCTCGGCTACTGGGCGCGGTTCCAGTCCGGCGGGGTGGATGCGCTCCGAGGCGAGATCGATGCGCGAACCGTGCTCGTGGGAGAACGCGCCTTTTTCGTACGTATCGCGGACGCGGACAACGAAACGCAGTTTTTCAGCGTACCCGCTCTCTGGCAGCAAGGCTTCAATCTGAGCGAGCTCGAGCGCGGCGAGCTTTCCGACTGGGATGGGGTCAAAGTGCTCGAGTCGGACACGCTGCCGTACCGTCTGGAGCTCGCCGGTATCCGACTGAGCCGGGATTACTATCTCCAGGTCGGATTGAGCACCGAGGATCGCGATCAGCTGCTCGATCTATTCCAGCGGAACTTCATGATTATTGCCTCCGCGGTCGTCGTTACGAGTCTCGTGCTCGGTCTGCTGCTCGCCTTCCGCGTGCTGAAACCGGTCCGCGATCTGAGCGATACCGTGCATTCGATCCTGACGACCGGTCGCTTCGATACGCGGATCCCGGAGCAGGGCGGCTTTCTTCGCGATCAGGGCGACATGCACGAGCTGGTCGTCTATTTCAACGAGATGCTGACCCGTATCGAACGGCTGATCGGCGGCATGCACGATGCCCTCGATGCGGTAGCCCACGACCTTCGCACACCGATCACGCGAATGCGGGGGAACGCAGAGCTCGCGTTGAAGAGAGAGTCGGGAAACGAGGAGGCGCTCCGCGATGCGCTGGCCGACTGCGTCGAAGAGAGCGACACGATGCTGCGGTTGCTCAATACGCTCATGGACATTTCCGAAGCGCAATCCGGTGCGCTGAACCTGCGTCTCGAAGAGGTCGATGCGGGACACGTTCTGCGCGATACCGCGGAGCTGTACGAGTACGTCGCCGAAGCAAAAGACATTCGAATCGAGCTCGGCGACGTCGAGGGGATGACGCTGGCGGCCGATCCGGTGCGGTTGCGGCAGGTGCTCGCGAACCTGCTCGACAATGCGATCAAGTACTCGCCGAATGGTTCGAGTGTCGAGCTTTCGTGTCTCGCGCTCGATGACTGCGTGGTCTTCCGCGTGCGCGATAACGGCGCCGGTATCGAGGAAGACGATATGCCTCGAATCTGGAACCGCCTCTATCGCGGTCAGGAGGCGCGCTCGCGGCCGGGCCTCGGTCTCGGGCTGAGCCTCGTTAAGGCGATCGTCGAGGCGCACGGCGGCACGGTAGAAGTCCACTCTCAGATCGGAGTCGGCACCGAGGTGCGGGTGACGCTCCCGGTCAGATCGTCGGCCGGCTGATTACAAAGGTGTAATAGTTCTGAAATGCGGCGGAAAGCATCTGCGGATACTTTTGCTCGGGTAATACTGCGGGGGTGCCGTGCGCCTCTTCTCCGGGAGGCTTCGACAAAGAACCATGAAAACAGCGATCACTGTGCTCGCATTCGCGTGCGCCGGATTCCTTGCACTCGCCCGTCCGGTATATGCCGAGACGCGGGCGGCGTTTCGCGACGAGACACCCGATTCGTTCGCGATCATGGAGGCATCCCAGCGCACCTTTCGTCGTATCGTGCGTGAGGTCCGACCGACCGTTGTAGAGATCAATGTTGTCGAAATCGTTTCTCCACCGATTCCGCAGCGGTCGCTGCTCGACCACCTGCTCGGACGGAATCCGGCGCCGGAGCCGCCGCCCGAACGGCGTCGCCGCGGATTGGGAAGCGGTCTTCTCGTTCACCAGGATGCCGCGGAGGTATACGTCGCGACGAACAAGCACGTCATCGGTAATGCGCAGGAGATCACGGTACGGCTGACCGACGGCAGGGAGTTCGGCGCCGAGCTCGTCGGGGACGACCCGTACCGCGATCTGGCGCTCGTGCGATTCGAGAGCTACGCGGAGATGCCGCTGGCACAACTCGGCGACTCGGATCTGGTTGAGCCGGGTGACTGGGCGTTCGCCGTCGGAAATCCGCTCGGATACGATTCGACGGTCACGATGGGTATTGTCAGCGCGGTCAATCGCCCCGGCAGGGGCAGCGTCGCGAGCCATTTCACCGACTACATACAGACCGATGCCGCCATCAATCGGGGTAATTCCGGAGGACCGCTGGTGAACCTGTACGGTGAGGTTGTCGGAATCAACACGTGGATTGTCTCCGGTAGCAATGGCGGAGGGAGCATCGGTCTCGGTTTCGCCATTCCCATTAACAACGCGAAGCGTGCCATCGAGGATCTCATAGTACGCGGCTCGGTGCAGTACGGCTGGCTCGGGATAAAC
>SLAN01000342.1 GCA_007126865.1 Spirochaetales bacterium
AAGAGTCTTCTCTTGTGCCTCTCGTGACGACTTAATCTTGTCCTTTCCAAACAGAGCCCCGATTGCCACGTTTTCAAGCGTTGTCATGCCGGGGAACGGCTTCACCACCTGAAATGTCCGCGAAATACCTCTTTCGGCAATACGAAACGGCTTTAACCCGGAGATGCGCTCGCCCTTGAAGAAGATTTCGCCGTCGGTCAGTGCCTCGGTGCCGTTTACCATTGAGAGCAGCGTTGTTTTTCCGGCTCCGTTAGGACCGATGATACCTAGAATCTCACCTTGTTTGACATCGAAATCTACATGCCAAACCGCTTTAAGCGCGCCAAACTGCTTTGTGACTTTCTTCCCTTCCAGGATTGCAACGCTCATCGCTTCATTGTCTCTCTTTGACCAAGTTCATCTTGCGAAGGATTAACAAAACTCCGGCTTGCCGCTCTTTTACTAGTTGTACAATTCCATTCGGCATAAACATCACTACTATGATGATCAGTAAACCAAGCACGCCCATGTGCAAATACAGAAACCGCGCCCAAACAAGTTCAGAAAGGGCTTCGATAATGAAAGCCCCCAGAACCGGGCCAAAGACGGTGCCTATTCCTCCTAGTAAGAGAATGACAAACATTCTGACCGTCCACATTATATTGAAGACGGCGGGTGGGTCGATATAACTAAGCCACAGGGCGTAGACTCCGCCAACGACGCCGGTGAACAATGCGCTCAAGCTCCACGCGGTGATCTTATATCGGGTTGTATCGATGCCCATAACACCTGCGGCTTCCTCGTTGGCCCTAATCGCTTTAAATGCATAGCCCAACCGGCTCCGGTCGAGATTCCAGACGAAGGTAACAATAAGCACCACCAAAGCGAACATCAAGTAATAGAAGAATGTGTTAATAAACGCGGGGGATCCTGCGATGCCTGGAACCGTAATGCCTTGTCCGCCACCAGTGGCACGGACATTGGTGACCACTTGACGGATAGCTTCAGCCGCTCCGGTCGTTGCGAGCGCAAAATACTGGCCTCTCAGCCGCAAAAACAGCACTCCGAATAGAATTGCAAACAGCAAGGCGACGATACCGGACGCCAGAAGCCCTACAATTAACGGAGTTTCCAAGTAGTTGATTAACATGGCGGTGGTATATGCACCTACGCCGAAAAACAGCATATTGCCGAACGGAGCGTAGCCTGTGAAACCGGCCATGATATTCAGCGCTGAAGCCAGAACGGCGAACATGAAAATGTGGGTTACGGTCCGCAGGCCGAACCCGCCGATGAAAAAGGGTAGCGCCAAGAACGTGGCCACTATAACTGCCAGTAGAATGACTTGCCGTCGTTGCATCAGTAGAACCTCTTACCGGTTAACCCTTGGGGCCGGAACACAAGAACGAGAACGAAGACGCTGAACCCTACAAGCTCCTGGTACGCGCTCGGCATAAACGCTATAGCCGTCAGCTCGACCACTCCTAATAGGAGCCCGCCGAGCAGAGCGCCCATCGGATTTCCGAGACCTCCCAATACCGATACAATAAAGACGCGTTGGATGAGCTCGCCACCTAAGAATGGGTTGACACTGATTGTGGGAATGAGCAGTGACCCGGCGCCGGCTGCCAACGCGGCACCAACGCCGTAGGTTATGGCATAAATGCGCATCACATCGATACCTACGGTCTGTGCGCCCTCAAAATTCAACGCCGTTGCGTTGATTGCCATCCCGGTCTTTGTTTTGCGCAAGAATAAGTAGAACAACAACGTTAGCAACAGAGCAGCCGCAAATATTCCCAAGCGAACCCCTGGTACAATCACCGGCCCGATTCTGTACAGTTCACCGGCGTAAGGGACGCGGAAGCTTCGAAACTCCGCTCCCCAAATTAGTAAACAGATGTTCGCAAGGAATATTTGTAGGCCGAACGTGAAGGTCAGTGTTATGAAAATCGAACCGCGCACAATACGGTTCAACAAATATCGCTGAATTACGAACCCCACTATGAACATCGAGGTCATAGTAATGGGTACGGACAAGAAAGGATCAATCCCGAATCGGCGAAACAGCTCATATGTTAGGTACGCGCCGATCATGATAAACGAGCCATGAGCGACGTTGATAATTTTCATGACCCCCCATACCAGGGAGAAACCGATAGCCATAACCGCATAAACGGCACCAAAAAACAGGCCGTTAATCATATATTGAAGCAGCATGCAACACCTCGCAGGTCATCCCATCGGAAATAGCCACTTAGAACAGTACGGCCGTAATCTTACATCGAGTTTTCTGATAGCACAACTGCAAAAATTCGTCAGAAATGTAGTCTGTTCTCATTTCAGTCTATTGGCAGGGAGGGCGGCTCAGCAAAATGCCCGCGCTGATGCAGTCCGGCACGTGAAGCCGCACAAAACAGCTTCGAAGATTGCTCAGGGAAGATCGTGGTGATGATAAAATAGAACCCTTCCCGGCTTCTCGGGCTACGGTAGATGCTGAGTGTCGCGTGGGACGCCGAGAACCGCCATTGACAACAGTTAGAGTTGTGGTCCTATACTGAGGGACGCCACACCCAATTTGGAGAAGAACTTATATGCATGAACCTCGCAAACGAACAAAGAATGTGTACGTCCAGGATGACAAGCCGTTGGTTGCCAAGGTTCCCCACTTCAACGGGGACTATCTTCCGATGACCGTCGCTGATGCTGTCGAAATGTTGGGCGGCCTTGACGAAGCCATAAAGCCGGGTGATGCGGTGTTGATCAAGCCGAACTTCAATTGCCGGTTCGCTATGCCGTTGTCAACGGATCTCGCTTTTCTATCTGCGGTAATTGAAGTGCTGCAGGATCACGGGGCTGTAGTCACGGTTGCTGAGAGTTCCGGGAAAGCTGACGGCCCGACGGCTGAGGTGGTTAGAGACTTGAAATTGCTGCCGCTCCTCAATCGTTATGGCGTTCCGTTTATAGATTTCGAACAGGATCAGTGGATAGATATGCAGATTCCGGGAAAGCACTTCACCAAGCTGCGGGTGCCGAAGACGATTTATGAAGCGGAAAAGCGCGTCTATCTCGCTAATATGCGCTGCCATAATTCAGCTCGCTTTTCAGCGAGCCAAAAGCTGAGTGTAGGTTGGATCGATGCCGAATATCGTGAATATTTCCACGAAGAGCGGTCATTAGTAGAGTACAAGATTCCGGAGCTCAATTTAGGATGGCAGCCGAATCTGGTTTTGATCGACATGCGACGCACAACGACGTCTCAATCCGGTCGTGGAAGGTATGTATATCCTAATACGATGCTCGCTTCAGGTGATATGGTGGCGGCGGACGCCGAAGCTATTCAGGTGTTACGAGGCTTCCCGGACGAGAACTCGCTTAATGCTCCGCTTGAAGAGATGGGTCAGTTCGCAGCCGCCAAGGAGTACGGTCTTGGAAGTCTAGATTATCGGGTTCTCGAGGCCGAGGGTAGTACCGAAACGTTACAGAAGAGTAGGTTCTAAACGTCGTGGGTGTCGGCGGTCGTGCGTCGGGGATAGAGCGGTTTTGCTGAGAAGACTGCATACAGAAGATCGTCAGTAGTCTGCTCATTCCCCATGGTGTCTCGGATGCTCCGCTTTATAGCCGCAGCTGACAATGGTGACTACCGGTAGTCAGATTTGTGCGTTCATTCGCGCTTTCGCCGACCCCACTCGGCCGGGTTATGGCTCCATTTTCGAGCATCTATTAGTTCTTCTTCCGTTATATACCCCCCCTGC